>WQVY01000024.1 GCA_009785605.1 Defluviitaleaceae bacterium
GCATCGCTGTTAATATCTGAAAGATGCGGGCCACCCGTTGCCTGCAGCCAATAATCCAAACGGTATCCCTGCGCCAAGGCCGATGACCATACATTTGAAGAAAAATTTGCAAACATTATAATCTCCTAACAAAAACAGGTTTAATTTGAAACCAGTATTTCTTGGATATCTTTTGCATTTTCATGCTATAATCCCAGTATACCATTTATTTGAGGGAGACAAAAATGTTAAAAAATATCACGCAAAGCATAAAGTCGCAAGTCGGCGATTATGTATTTAACCAGGATGTAATAACAGAGTTGGCATTAGCCTCCTTTTTTGCTGGCGGGCATATACTATTAGCAAGCCCTACTGGCCTAGGCAAAAGCAGTTGGGCACAGGCTTTTGCTAAGGCACTTGGGTTGAGCTACGACTGTGTACGGTTTTCCGAAACCAACACACCCGGCAGGGCGTTTATCAATTATGCCAGTGACAGCGAAGGCAACCTGCTTGCACCACAGCCAGGAGCACTGTTTTCCCCTGTTTTCCATGCAGAGTTTTATGAAGACGATACGGATAGTAGGCACACACAACTGCATATGTTCAAAAACACGCATTCATGGGTGCATATGCACATGATAGACGCAATTGACCGCAACAACAAAAACCTTACAGACGATAACGCGCTGCCGTTTTTGCTGCCGGACCCGCATTTTATAATTGCTTCATGCAATGATACACGCATCCTGCCCGCAGCCTTGACAGACCGCTTTATGATGAAATTGTACGTAAACTATCCAGGTGTCGCGGCCGAAAAGCAGATGCTGCAGATGCATCATGTAAACACTGCCCACGAGCCGCAGCCCCAACCGGTACCGGTATGTACACCAGAAACAATTAGCCAAGCCAAGCAGGAAGTACAAGCCGTAGCAGTAGATGACGTAATCTTTAACTATATAATAGGCATAACAGAGACCACCCGCCGCGCCAACGCGGTACAAATAGGTGCAAGCCCCAGGGCAAGTATTTCGCTACTGATGGCCGCCAAGGCATATGCCGCAATTGCAGGGCGGGATTACGTTACTATAGGCGATGTACAGGGCCTTGCAATTCCGGTACTGCGCCACAGGATTATATTAAGGCCCGATGCTATAAAAGAAGGCATTAATGCGGACCGTATCATCGAAAGTATAATTGTGAGTAAAGGCTGATAGTTTCAGCACAGCAACTATAGGAGGGGATAACATGAAAGTCTTAGCCATTAACGGCAGCCCACGCAAAGAGGGCAACACCGCCGGTATGCTCAACACCGTACTGCAAGTATGTAAAGAAGCCGGCCACGATACACAGCTATTCCAAGCTGGGGGCCGCGCCGTACACGGCTGCACGGCATGCGGAAGTTGCGGTACCAACAAAGGAAAATGTGCTATAGATGACTGGATAAACGAGTTGTATCCGCTTATGAAAACCGCCGATGCAATTGTCATAGGCTCACCAACATATTTCTCGGACTTGACCCCGGAAACAAAAGCCGTAATAGACCGCACAGGCTTTATGTCTCGCAGGGATGATAATGCATTCTCCAGAAAAATAGGTGCGGCGGTAAGCGCGGTTAGGCGGGCGGGCGGCATACACACCCTGGACTCTATCCAGCACATGTTTTTGATATGCGATATGATAGTCCCCGGCAGCTCGTACTGGAATATGAGCCTAAGCCGCGATATTGGCGATTATGAAAACGACCAAGAAGGTCTAAGGACAATGACGCGACTGGGTGAGAATATATCTTGGCTGCTAAAGCTGATACAGGCTGAGTAAAAAGGCATAAAATAAGGGCTGCCAAATTAACACGGCAGCCCTTTGCATATACATAAATCATATATTTTCATTTGCATTTGATATTACTATTATTGCTCCATCTGCTTGCCCAAGAACCCGGCTGCAGTCTGGGCCAACTTGCCTTCCACTTCGCCCATCTTCTTGTCTGGGGAAAGGAACACAATAGCGCCTAGTACGTCGCCCTCTGCTATTATTGGTGCAATAAACTCGTTGTTGTACGTGCCTGGGTCATCTTCATCCAAGATGGGTACAAACGACGCATCGTTTCTGGATGCGGATACTACATTACGTAGGTTGATGGCTCTTTCCAACTCGCGTGAGATGCTTTTATCCAAAAATTCCTTCTTGGGGCCGCCGGATACGGCGATTATTTGATCTTTGTCTACTATACAGGTGATATGACCTGACGACTGGCTCAAACTTTCTGCGTATTCCTTTGCAAAATTACCAAGCTCGCCAATTGGCGAGTATTTCTTTAAAATAATTTCTCCCTCGCGGTCCGTAAAAATTTCTAGTGGGTCACCTTCGCGGATACGTAGTGTTCTACGTATTTCTTTGGGTATTACTACCCGACCTAAATCGTCAATTCTGCGGACTATGCCTGTAGCTTTCAATGAATTTCCTCCTTATGTTATTCATTTTCATTGGTAAATCATTGGCTTTGAGTTGTAGCTGTATGTCTTTACTTTTCATAGTATCTGTAAAAATGTCAAGATTTATACATTTGACACATACAGGCCAAAACCTACGAGCCGGATACTACATTGGCCAATTTTGTAAAAGCAGCAGTGTCGTTTACTGCCAACTCAGCCAACATCTTGCGATTGATATCTACACCGGCTTTTTTGAGGCCATACATAAATTGGCTATAGCTTAGTCCGTGCTGCCTGGCTGCTGCATTGATACGTGTAATCCACAGGCGGCGGTACTCGCGTTTTGTTTGCTTACGCCCTACGAAGGCGGATGCCATTGCGCGCATTACTGCCTGTTTTGCTGCGCGGTACTGCTTACTCCTGGCACCACGGAAGCCGCGGGCCAGCTTTAGAACGCGCTTATGTCTTCTTTTGGCTTTTACTGCGCCTTTTATCCTTGCCATATTAAAATCCTCCTCGTATTGTCGCGGTTATAATGCGGCCTTTGCTTATGCATACGGCAGCATTTGCCTTACGGCCGCTTCATTCGTCTTATCTACCATGCCCATCTTGCGCAAGGTCATCTTACGTTTTGGACTTTTTTTGGTAAGGATATGCTGTTTACCAGCCTTGGGGTGCTTAAACTTGCCGGTACCCGTTGCTTTAAAGCGCTTTGCAGCAGCTTTTTTTGTTTTTAGTTTTGGCATGTGTAACGTACTCCTTTCGTGAGCAAATTAACTCCTGCGATTTATTGCGAACCTGCATTTGGTTTTGGTGATAAGAACATAGCCATAGAACGTGCTTCCATCTTGGGCGGTTTATCAACTTGGCCCACATCGCTTACCCTGGCAAGGAAGTCGTTCATTATGGTATATCCTATTTCTGTCCGCCCCAATTCACGCCCACGGAAGCGGATGGTCACCTTGACTTTATCGCCGTCTTTTAAGAAGGTAATAGCTCTTTTTACTTTTACCTCGACATCATGCGTGTCGATATTGGGGGAAAGCCGTACTTCTTTAACCGCAATTGTGCGTTGCTTTTTGCGGGCTTCCTTTTCCTTCTTGGACTGTTCGAACCTAAACTTGCTATAGTCCATGATTTTGCAGACCGGCGGCTTGGCTGTGGGCGATATTTTAACCAAATCCAAGCGTTTTTCGTCGGCCATACGCTGGGCATCCCGGCCCGGCACTATGCCTAGCTGAGAACCGTCCACGTCTATCAGGCGCACTTCCTTGTCCCTGATTTGCTCGTTGATCATTAAGTCGGTAATACTGATTCCCTCCTTCATATAAATAAAACCTGTCCGACTCAAAAAAAATAAGTGGGCATAAGCCCACTTATATCATGCGTAACACGGATTTGACTTTCGCAAATTGCGAATGTATTGCCTGTGTTTGCCCGATAAACCCTGTAGCGTTAGCCAGTGGGTGAGAAGTGGCGCTTCTGCTTTTGCGGTAGTATAGCATTGGGTAATTGTAGTGTCAAATTTGGTTATCCATGACTTCGGTATCTGTTTTGATACAAATGATAAAGGTTTTGATACAATTGGTAAAGGCGATCTGCACCCACACACCAACATATGTATGATATTATAAGGCCTATAAACGCATACAAACCACACTGGAGGGCCAATTTTGACAGACACAATTATTATAGGAGGCGGGCCAGCCGGGGTGTCGGCTGCACTTTATACAGCCCGCGCAGGTATGAAGACACTAATCATCCACAAAGGCGGCGGCGCACTAGACAAAGCCGAAAGGGTAGAAAATTTTTATGGCAGCCCCGGCACCACCGGCCCCGCATTATTAGAGACCGGGCTAACCCACGCTGCGGACATGGGTGCAGAACTTGCAAGTGGCGAAGTTGTAAAAATACAGCGCGATGTACAAGACGGCCATTTTACTGTACAAACAACAAGCGAGTCATATACCGCACGCACACTACTGCTTGCAACAGGTGCAAGCCGCTTAGCACCGGCAATACCTGGGCTTTCCACATATGAGGGTAAAGGTATAAGCCACTGTGCAATATGCGACGCGTTTTTTTATAAAGGCAAAGACGTAGCAGTACTGGGCAGCGGCCCATATGCCTTAAGCGAGGCTAATCAGCTATTGCCGCTGGTTAAATCTCTTACTTTACTAACCAACGGCGAAGAGCCGTCCACCCAGCTTCCGCCAGAAATAAATATTCGCAAGGAGAAAATACAGGAAATAATAGGCGAGTCACGCCTTACCGCCGTAGCCCTAGAACCGGACGGCGAGCATATACCGCTTAACGGGCTGTTTATAGCCATGGGTGTAGCCGGTGCAACAGAGCTGGCCCGTAAAGCAGGTGCATTTGTAGAAAACAACGCAGTAATAGTAGACAAAAACATGCAAACCGGCGTGCCGGGCCTATGGGCTGCGGGCGACTGTACAGGCGGCATGAAGCAGATCGCCAAAGCCGTATACGAAGGTGCCATAGCCGGCACAGATATCGTAATCTACCTGAGAGGAGCAACAATTTCAAATGAAAACAGCTAATTACCGTGCGGCAGTTATTGGTCTTGGGCTGATATCCAATGTCCACATCAAGGCCCTGGAAGACATAGGCATTACTATAGTTGCTGTATGCGACAACAAGCCAGAACGGGCCAAGGCCATGGGCCAGCAGTTAAACTGTGTCAGCTACACCTGTCATGAAGCTATGATAAGTGCTGGGGGTTTTGATGTGCTGCACAATTGCTTACCCCACTACTTACATGCTCCCATATCCACAGCCGCGCTAGAAAAGGGCTTCCACGTCGTGTGCGAGAAACCAATGGCAACAACAGTAGCAGATGCTAAAACCATGCTTGCCGCCGCAGCCGCAAGCGGTGCTAAGCTGGAAATAATCTTTCAAAACAGGTACAACCCATCCACTATGGCCATCAAGCAAGCATTGGACTCAGGTGAGCTGGGGCAGGTACTTGGCGGCTGGCTAAGAGTGACATGGTACAGGGGCGAAGATTATTATACAAACAACGACTGGCGTGGCCGCTGGGCAACAGAGGGCGGTGGTGCGTTAATAAACCAGTCTATTCATACATTTGACCTGATGAACTATTTCCTGGGCAACCCAACACGCGTCAACGCCTCCGTTGCCAACCGCGCCCACCCATCCATTGAGGTTGAAGACGTAGCCGAAGGCATTATTGCATATGGCGATATAAACGTATCTTTTTATATAAATACCTTCCACCCATACAACGCCCCTGTGGCCTTGGAAATAGTATGCGAAAACGGCATAGCAGCTATTAGCGGGAAGACCGCGACCATCACCTACAAAGACGGCCGCGAAGCAGCAAAATACGTCAACGACGATACAGAAAATGTACATGCGAAGGACTACTGGGGATACTCACATATTACACAAATTGCGGCGTTCTATGACGCTCTTGCTGGCAAGGCTGCCAAAGGTGTATGCGGTGCAGAAGGGCTGCGCACCCAGCGGTTGGTTAACGGCATTTATGACTCGTCTAAGCAGCGCCAGGCCATAAGTTTATAGCGAGGCTATTATGACCCCAAAGGAATTTAACGACAGCATAAAACGCGGCGAGTTTAAACGGGTATACCTGCTATATGGCGAGGAAAGATACCTAGTAAACCACTATGCAGAAGCCCTAGCCGCAGCCATAGGCGAGCCAGATAACTTCGACAGCAGCACACCTGCCGCAGGTATTATTATGGCGGCAGAAAACTTGCCTTTTTTGGCAGATATGCGGCTAATACGCGTACGCGACTCCAGGCTGTTTGCATCTGGCCGGAAAGCCGAGTCAGAAGCAATGACCGCATACCTGCCAACAATACCGGATACAACCGTATTGGTATTTACAGAATCTGAAGTAGACCGCCGCGGCCGCCTATACAAAAAAGTTGCGGAGCTGGGCGGCGCAGTGGACTGCGAAACACCATCGCCCCAGGCGCTAACAACCTGGCTTGCACGCATTTTTAACGAAAAAGGCAAGTCCATAGACCCTGCCGCCGCAAACATATTAATACGCAACGCAGCCCACAACATGACAACCCTAACCCAAGAAACACAAAAACTAGCCGCATATGTAGGCAAGCGGCCAACAGTTACCACCCAAGATGTAGAAGACATATGCTCCCCTACCCTACAAACCCGGGTCTTTGACATGATTGCTGCAATAGCCAATGGCCGCACAGCCATTGCGCTAGATATGTACCACAACATGTTACTAATGAAGGAACAGCCACTGATGATATTGGCCATGATAATACGGCAGCTTCGCATTATACTTATGGTAACAGCCGCAAGTGACAAACGTATGCCAAAGGCACAAATGGCAAAAACTCTTGGCCTAAGAAGCTTTGTTGTGGACGAAGCACTAAGCCAAAGCCGCCGCTTTACCATAAACAAACTGTTTAAAGCCCTAAGCAACTGCCAAGATATCGACAGTAAGGTCAAAACCGGGTTGATAAATGCCGAGATAGGTGTAGAGTTGCTGATTATGCAGTAGGCTATTTTGCTTACTGCTTCCCACTCGCATCCCTAACAAACCCCAAATAACTATTATACCTAGAAAGATGTATATCATCGCCGACCTGTGCCTTAACGGCACAATCGGTTTCTTTGTCGTGCATGCAGTCAGAAAATTTACACATGCCCAGATATGGTGCAAACTCCAAAAACAAACCAGCAAAGTCCCGTGCTGGTATCCCTTCTACTTCCAGGGAAGAAAACCCTGGCGTATCTACTACATACCCGGCATCTAGCCGCAATATTTCTGCATGGCGGGTTGTATGCCTTCCGCGCCTTAGTCTTTTGCTTATTTCGCCTATTTCCATATCTGCGCCAGGTACAAGTGCGTTTATGATGCTGGACTTCCCTACCCCAGAAGGCCCAGCAAAGACATTGAGCTTGCCCTGCATATGGCTTTTAAGCTCATCAAAGCCCAACGCGCTTACTGTGGAAAGTTTTACTACGGGGTAGCCGGCTTTTATATATGGTAAATAAGGCGTGTCTGGCCCTTTTTGCAAATCATATTTGTTGATACAAATAACCGCGTCTATGCCCTCGTATGCTGCTTGCACCAGAAACCTGTCTAAAAGCCCCTCATGGAAAGCAGGCTGAGCCGCTGCCATTGTTACAATAACCTGGTCTATATTGGCTACAGGCGGGCGGCGCAGCATGTTGCTGCGGGGCTTAATAGAGTCTATTGAGTTTTTGGTAGTGTCAACAATTACATAGTCGCCTACATATGGCGTAATTTGCCTGTTGCGAAAGACACCACGGGCTGTACACACATAAGTGTCGTTATCGCATACAACGGTGTACTCACCGCCTACGCCTTTGGTTATAAGACCTTCCCTATTCATTGAAATTAATCTCATGAGCGGAGATAAACCGTGAGTCTCCGTCTTCTATGGAGTACACGCCAAATATCACCAAGCCATTGCCTTCTACGTTTATATTCATAGGAAACTGCGTAACCAATACTGGCGCATTGTATGCTATTTCTGGGTCATATCCATACTGGTGGCGCATAATGCGCAAATGCACAAACTCTGTCCCGTATGGCACATCCCATAGCGCAATGTGTAGGACACGCGTTACTGTTGTTAGTGGTGGGTCTTGGTCTTGGTCTTGGTCAGTGTCATATGGGTCATCTGGGTCAGGGTCATCTGGGGTGCTAGGGTCGTATGGGTCTTGGTCTTGGTCAGAATCTTGATCATCTTCGTCTTCATCTTCGTCATCATCGTCGTCTTCACCGGGTTCTGGCGTGGGGCCAGGTGTTGGGATGGGGTTCCCTGTACTTACAGAAAACCCTACCAGCGATTCCCTATCTACTATTGTTCCTGGCATTGGGTTTTGCCCGGAAACCATACCACGGGCGTACATTATACTTTCTTCTTGCAGTACAATCCCAGGAAGGAGCCCCGCTTCGCGCAGCAACTCTAGAGCTTGGTCTTGGGTACTGCCCAACAGGTGGGGTACGGTTACCTGGGCAGGGTAAGCATCATCCATCCCAAGGGATACATACACTATTATCATAGTACCCATGCCAATGGGTGTATCTGTATCTGGCTCTTGATGGATTACTGTACCTGGCTCGGCTTCGTCTTCACGTTCTATTTCCATAATTTCTACTGGGAAATCTTCCAGCAGCTCGCGCACTTCTTCTATATCCATACCTATTATATCTGGCATAATATATGGCGATGGGCCAAGGCTTATGGTTACTTGTATGGCATCCCCTGGGGCCATGCCAACATAGTCATGGGACGGGGTCTGGTCTATGATATAACCATCGGGGACATAATTGTGGAAAATCGAGTCAAGGCGCGTTATTGTGAGCCTGGCCGCACCCGCCGCAGTTACAGCATCGTCGTATGACATACCTATAACATTTGGCGGCGAAAGGCGCTGTGTACGCAGCCGTTGGAATATGGCATTAGAAGCTAAAAGTATAACCACCGTAATTATTATGCCCAAGCCAACACCAGAAAGTATAGCTATACGGGTTGCTTTTTTTTCTTCTGGTGTGAGTTCCTTTTTGCTGTCGTAGTCGTCTTCTTCGCCTTCATAGTCGTCGTAGTCGTAGTCTTCATATATATAGTCTTCATATTCGCTGTTTACATTGTCACCAGGTTCTGCTTCATAGTTGGGACTTGTGTCTGGATTTGAGTTTGAGTTTAAAATTGTGGGCGGCGTTTGCCTTCGTATTATTTCGTCTCTTTCTTCTTGGGTTATGGTATGTGTCATGTTTGCGTCTGTCGCGGGCTGCACAAAGCCGCCACTGGAGTCTGTTAGTGCGTATTTTAAGTCGTGGGCCATTTCTTGCATATCGTTGTAGCGGTTGTTGGGTGATTTTGCTGTGGCTTTGTAGATTATACGGGCCACGCTTTCGGAGATATTGGGGTTGATTTCTATTATGTCTGGCAGGGGGTCGTTGATTTGTTGCAGGGCCACTGTTACTACATTGTCGCCATCAAAAGGCAACTGGCCGGTAGCCATCTCAAACATTACTATCCCCAGCGAGTAGATATCTGTCTTATGGTCTACAAAGCCGCCACGAGCCTGCTCTGGCGAGAAATAATGGGCGCTTCCCATGCTTTCGCCGGCAGTTATTGTAGATGCTTTTGCAACGCGAGCTATACCAAAGTCTGCCACCTTGGCGTTACTGTTATTGTCGACTAGGATATTATGGGGCTTAATGTCACGATGCACTATACCGGCGCGATGCGCGGCTACCAGGCCGTCTGCTATCTGGATAGCCATGCCAAGGGTTGCGTCATTGTCGAATGGGGCATAGTGGTTGATTATGTTTTTAAGATTTGCGCCTTCTATATACTCCAGCACAATATAATAGATATCATGGTCTTGGCCATAATCGTAGATACTTACAATGTTTGGGTGACTTAGTGCCGCCGCCGCCATTGCTTCTATAGGAAAACGGCGCACGAACTCAGCGTCTTGGGCAAGTTCTTCACGCAAGACTTTAAGTGATATATATCGCTCTAGCTTAATATCAAAGGCACGATAAACAACAGCCATACCCCCAGCCCCGAGATTGCTATCTATTTCATAGCGCCCGGCAATTAACTGCCCCGCTGAAAGCTTCAATTGGTTTCACCCTTTACGTCTATGATTATTGCAGATATATTGTCTATGCCGCCGTTGTTGTTTGCGGCATCAATTAGCGCCTGTGCCCGGGCTTGGGTAGGCGCGTCATGAGTTGCTATATGCATGATTTCGCTGTCATGCAGCATGTCTGTTAACCCATCCGAGCATAGTAATACGGAGGCTATACCCTGTAAGTCATGAAGGGTACCGTCTACATTAATTGGCGGTTTGCAGCCAAGCACACGGGTCAACTGGTTGCGGTTTGGGTGCGTTTTGGCATTGGCTGGGGTAAGGTTGCCGGCCAGCACCATTTCTGCTACGTAGGTATGGTCTACTGTGATTTGGGTTATATCGCTATTGTGTACTGTATAGATACGGCTATCGCCAATATGCGCTACGGCCAGCTTGCCATCCAGTACTACGCAAGCCGAAAATGTCGTGCCCATCCCGCTTAGTGTAGGGCTTGTTAAAGAATATTCGTAGACTTCCTTGTTTGCATGGTCAACCGCCGCAACCAAAAGTGATACAGTTTCTTCTGGTGTTTGCGTGGGGCTTAACTGTGAATTGCGTATAAAATCGCAAAAAAACTCCAGTGACTTTGCGCTTGCCACTTCACCTGCATTGTGGCCACCCATACCATCGGCAACTACAAACAGGTTGGGAAGTGGGCCTATTTTGTTGGTTGTGAAATATATCGTGTCTTCGTTGTGGCTTCTTACCATACCTATTGCTGTTAGACCGGCTATGTTCATATTGCCACCCCTTTACTTACAAAATGGTTTATCGGTATCATCAAAACCGGAAGCACTACGATATTAGCTGATTTTTACCATTGCCGCAACAAAAAAACCGTCATTGGCAGGGCCGGGGAGGATTTGTACACAGTCGTCCTCTTGTATAAAGCGCATTTCGCCGGGCTGCGGTAGTGATATCGGGCGTATTTTAAACTGGTGATGCTGCAAAAACCATCGAATATTATCAATATTTTCTTCCCGCGCTACCGTGCATGTAGAATATACTAGAATGCCGCCGGGCTTTACATATCTTGCGCCTATAGCTAACATATCGCGTTGTTTTTGTGCCAGGTCCGTGATATCGGACGGGTTACGGTTATATTTTATTTCTGGCCTCTTGCGAATAGTACCAAATCCAGAGCATGGCACATCCAAAAGTACAGCATCTGCGGTGGCATCAAGGTTAGAGTCATGTATTGTTGCATCCATGATTTCTGGGGTAATGCAGGTCAAGCCCAGCCGTTTCATTGACTCGCTTATGAGGTTTGTGCGGTGCGGGTATATGTCAAAGGCACGTACACGGCCTGTGTCACCCATACAACATGCAGCAGCAAAGGATTTGCCACCCGGTGCGGCACATAAGTCTATGACGGTCTGGTTGCTTTTAAGCCCCATGGCTGTTACAGAAAAAATCGCGCCTGGGTCCATTACAATAAAAAGGCCGTCGCGGAAGGCGGCAAGTTTGGATATGTCCCCCGTATTGCGGACTGTTAAAAAATCGCTTAACGAGGAAGCTGTTGGCGCGCAATCTACCCCTTCGCTGATTAAAGCGGTGGTTAGAGCAGCTGGGGTCGTTTTGTGAGTGTTGGTTAATATCGTCACCGGCGGCGGCTGGTGGCTGCTTTGGCAAAAATACTCGGCCTCGCTGGCACCCAGCCATTTGACTAGGTTTTTTGCAAGCCATATAGGATAAGAATATCGCAGCGCAAGATACTCAGCGCTGCCTTGGCTTGGCATGGGTGGGGTGTTTGGCTGGCGTACTATGGTCCTTAGAACCCCATTTACAAAGCCGCTTAGCCCAGCATATCCGTGAGTTTTTGCCAATATCACTGCCTCGTTAACGGCGGCGCTTTCGGGGGTTTTTTCTATATGCCGTAGCTGGCATACAGACATGCGAAGCAGGTTGCGGATAAATGGCTTCATCTTATCCACCGGCACACTAGAAAATGTATTTAGCACAGTGTCAATATAAATGAGATTGCGAAGGGTTTCGTTTACAAGCTCTGTAACAAAGGCCCTGTCGCGGGAGTCTAGGCTTGTAAGAGGCAGCGTTTTACGCAGGGCAATGTTGGCATATGCGCCGGATTCTAATATATCGGATAGGATAGACACGGCCACTGCGCGGCCGGTTTTGAATTGCGCGTCCTTTTGAGATGGCTCATTTTGAAATGATTCTTTTTGAAATGGTTTCTTTTGGAATGGCTCTTTTTTTATTGGCGTTTTGTTTTGCGATGCCATTTTTTTGACGGGTTTTTTCAATTGTCACCTCTTTGGAGTTTATGAGTTATGATTATAGCCGGGTTTTATCCTTATCGCAATTAAAATGTAATATAGACTTCGTCATAAACTGTCCCAAAACCCGTCCACATGATATAATCTTCACATTAACGCGCATAGCTCTTGTAAATTTGGCAGGTCTTGCATAAAAACGCAAGCAAGCGAACATGTTAATCAAGAATTAGAAGCTGTCGGCTAGGAACATAGCTTCTTATACATACCGGACGTTGGTTTCGGTTATCACAAAGTGGGGTAAATATGACAAAACCAAAAACTCAACATTTAATTATTATATGTATACTAGTGCTAATATTGGCTATATCCCCTAACATCCCGGCGCTTAGCAGGGTTACTACAGTCCAAGGGTCACCCCCGCAGTCTACAGGCATGCGCGGGGTATGGGTCACATCTGCTTATAATTTAGACTTTCCGTCTCGCCGCGGCATGACCGCAGCCCAGATGCGCAACGAGATTGATACCATACTTGCCCGTACGTACAGCCTAGGGATGAACGCCGTGTTTGTACAAGTGCGCCCTGCTGCAGACGCTTTGTACCGGTCAAATATTTTCCCATGGTCTGTACAGCTTACCGGCACGCGCGGCCAAGCCCCACCAGATAATTTTGACCCATTGGCATACTGGATACAGCAGGCACATGCCCTCAACATAGAAGTCCATGCCTGGATTAACCCATACCGCATAACACATCGCTCCGAAAACATAACCAACGTAAACCAGCTACCACAAGGCCACCCCGCGCGGGAAAACCCATCATGGGCAATTGCATACAATGGCTCTTTATTCTTTGACCCAGGCAACCCCGCAGTACGCCAGCTTATAGCAGACGGTGTAGCGGATATTATGAACAACTACAATGTAGACGGTATCCACCTAGACGATTATTTTTACCCAAGTCGCAATTTCCCAGATAGCGCAAGCTTTGCCGCACACGGTGCTGGTATGAATATCCACGACTGGCGGCGGCAAAATGTAAACCAGATGATACAACTATTGCAGTCTACCGTAAGGGAGATTAACCCCAGCGTACGCTTTGGCATATCCCCAACCGCAATATGGATGAACCGCAGCAACGACCCACGCGGCAGCGACACCAGGGGCAACGAAAGTTTCCACGCCCTGTATGCAGACACCAGGCGTTGGGTGCTAGAAGGCTGGGTAGACTATATCGCACCACAAATATACTGGTATATAGGCTACGACAGAGCCGACTATGAACGTGTACTAAGCTGGTGGGAGGACCTAACCGCCGGTACAAATGTTGACCTGTATGTAGGCATGGCAATTTACAGGGAAGTACAAGGCCGCAACAACTGGGACGGGGAAATATTGCGGCAGCTTAACCGCAATGCCACCTCTAGTGAGGTACGAGGTAGTATTTTCTTCAGGGCTACGCATATGGTTGGGCCTGTTGGGGATACTGTAGGGCAGTTTTATGCGCAGCACTTGCAAGGGCAGCCGCCTACTAGTACTCCCACGCCGGAAAATACACCCCAGCCAGGTCACGACGATGTTTATAACGAAGAACCTACCGCAACCCCAGAGCCAACCCCATCACCAACCACAGGCCCTACGGTAGTGATGGATAGCTTATTAGTAGCACAGCCGTCCCGTGACTTTACGGTAAGGGATGCTACGGGCTTTAACTTCTTTGGCAGCGCAGTACCTGGTGTGCCGCTGTATGTAAACGGCACACTTGTTACCAACCGCACTGCGGAAGGCTTCTTTAGCATATTTATGCCGCTGGAGCGTGGCCAAAACACATTTACTTTTACCCAAGAAGGGCAAACACCGGTTACAAGGGTTGTAACCAACTCTGGGCCGGCTTTGGCAACGCCCGCACCGCCTATGGCAAGCCCAGGGGTAATAAATGTTGCACCTGCCGCCAATGTATGGGCCGCAGCCAGCAGCCCCATAACTCTAAGGGCAACAGCCCCAGCCGGCGCTGTTGTTTACGCGCTAATCGGCGGCGAGACCATACTACTAACCCAGTCCAACCCCAACTTGACAAGCACCGCCAACAATATAACCCCTGCCCTATTTACGGGCCAGTTTACACCCAACGCCAACGCCGCTGACTATGCAATTACAGAAATAGGCCGCCCCGTGTATAACATGACATGGAACGGCCACACAGCCACGGCCACAGCCACCGGCCGCATCTACCAAATTGGGCCGTACGCACCTTTTTATGCGGAGGTTACTGCGGCATCTGCGTGGGTTTTCCCTGAAGCAACAACTACAGGCGGCTCGCACTGGATGATACATCGCGGCCAACGTGACAGGGTCATAACCTCCAACGGCTACTGGACACGGCTACAGTCCGGCGTGTGGGTAGAGTCTGCCAACATACGCACATGGGTCGAGACAGACGAAGTATGCCCAATAGTTGCCCAAGCCGGCCGCCTTAGCGAAGGGCGATACATCGTTGGCGAGCATGAAGACGTGATTGCATGGCACACAGATACAACCCCCGTAGCATTCGCCGAGTTTGACGGGAGCGAGTTAATTGTAACTATCGGTATGCAGAACATTCTGCCGCCAATACTTCACGCGCCCGGCACGGCGTTATTCGAAGATATAACAATAGGGGAGCACAACGGCGTTGCTGCATATTTTATGACTCTGCGGCCAGAAGCACGGCTAGAAGGTTTTTATGTAAAGCAAGTAGGCAATGAGCTGCGGCTGGTACTTCGTAAGCGTAGGCCGCTAACCCCAGGCAACTACCCATTGGCTGGCTTTAATATCTTACTAGATGCCGGGCACGGCGATACGGACCCAGGTGCACTTGGCCCCATGGGCCGCGAAATGTCCGAACATTATCTAGTGCTAATTTATACACAGCTTATAGCACAAAGGCTGCGTATTTTGGGCGCAGATGTAACCCTTGTGCGCGACGAAGATGTGTTTTATACATTGCAGCAGCGTGTTGATATCAGCCGTAGCACCAAGCCGGATATGTTTATCTCCATCCACGCCAACAGCACACTAGAAACAACAGACGCTACCAATATCCACGGCTTTACCATGTGGCACCGCAACCCCAACAGCCGCCCCCTTGCGGAGGCTTTTGTAGACAACATGCACTATATCAACCCCATGACTACGCGCCACAGGGTAGTACATCAGGCAAACCATTTTGTAAACCGCCCGGTGTGGGCACCGTCTGTTATTGTAGAAATTAGTTTCATGAACAATATCCAAGACTTTGCGTGGATGATTTGTCCCCTTAACCAGAGCCGGTTTGCGTGGGCAACTGTTAACACTATCCTTGAGTATCTTCGGCAGTAAATAAATACAACTGGGGGTAATCATGCAAAGCCCTAAAAAAACCAAAATCCTAATGACCCTCATGGGCATGGAGATAGGCGGCGCAGAAACTCATGTGCTAGAACTAAGCAAGACACTCCAACGCATGGGGCTTGATGTCCACGTGGTTTCCAACGGCGGCGTATATGTGCGCGAGCTAGAAGATTGCGGCATAAAGCACTATCGCGTGCCGCTTCACAATAAGCAGTTTATTAATGTTTTTTCGTCATATCGCGCTATTCGCAAGATAATAGTCGAGAACGATATCAGGCTGGTACACGCCCATGCGCGTATACCGGCCTTTATTTGTGGGCTTTTACAGCGGCGGTTAAAGTTTAAGCTGGTAACCACGGCCCATGGGCAGTTTTCTGTTGCTTTCCCTTTTAATATGCTGTCTAACTGGGGCGATAGGGTACTGGCCATCTCACAAGATATCAAGGACTACCTACTAACACATTACAAGCTAAAAGAAGACGACATATGCCTAACAGTTAACGGCATAGACACAGACAAATTTTCCCCAAACACAGACGCGGCAGGCCTTGCCAAAGAACTTGGGCTAAGGCCGGAGACAAAAAAAATCGTGTCTGTTAGCCGCCTAGACAGTCTAGACTCCATAAGCCTCCCCGCGTACAAGTTAATAGAAGCGGCAGAAAGCATTGCTGAGTCCAACAATATAGAAATTATTATTGTAGGCGACGGGGACGATTATGACGATATAAATGCCCACGCCAACCGTGTAAACACTCGCGTAGGCAAGAAGCTGATACACATGACCGGCCAGCGTACAGACATTAATAGGTTTTTAGCAATTGCCGATATATTTGTTAACTGCTCAAGGGCATCTATAGAAGCAATGAGCGCGGCACGCCCCGTAATCTTGGCTGGCGGCGCGGGCTATATGGGCATACTTGACGAAAGCAATAAAGACGATGCGGTACACAACAACTTCACCTGCCGGGGCTATGCACCTGTAACGGCAGCTAAGCTTACAATAGACATTAACACGCTGTTGGCCATGCCAGAAAGCGAAAGGGCCGCGCTTGGCAATATGGGCCGCGAACTTGTTATAAGCTTATACTCCCTTGAACGCATGGCTATGGATTCTATTGCAGTATATGAAAAAACGCTAAAACCGCCCCCGTACAACATAGTAATTTCCGGCTCATATGGCGTTAACAACAGCGGGGATGACATAATTTTGCAGTCCATAGTCCAAAACTTGCGGGCATACCGCAAAGATATAAACATTACAGTACTGTCATCAAGCCCCAAGGAAACTCGCGCCCGGTTTGATGTAGACGCTATTTACCGCTTTAATTTTGTATCTGTATTTCTTAGGCTTATGAAGACAGGGTTGCTTATTACTGGCGGCGGCAACTTGATACAAGACGAAACCAGTACCAAGAGCCTAATCTACTACCTGTGGGTAATGAATACAGCCAGGCGGCTCAAGGCCAAAAACATGCTGTATGCCAAAGGCATAGGCCCGGTTAACCGCGCCGGCAACATACCCAGGGTACGCCGCTGCCTCAACAAAGTAGACCTGATAACATTGCGCGAGAGCGAGTCGCTAGACGTGCTAAAGGATATAGGCGTCACAGGCCCCAACGTGTACCTGACAGCGGACGCTGTATTTGCATTGCCACCAGCTGGGGACTGCAAAAGTTATCTGGCCACGCTTGGGGTAACGGGGCCATTTTTTGCAATTTCTTTGAGAAGCTGGGCCCACAACCCACCTGACTTGGAAGTACAAGTAGCAGCCTTTGCGGACCATGTAGTAGAAACATATGGCTACCAAGCTGTATTTGTACCCATGCGCGCAGACCAGGACGTTGATATCTCGCGTAGGGCTATGGCGCTTATGGCGCACCCGTCTATATTGGCAGAGTCTGCCCCGCATGATTTTGACCAGGCACGCGCAGTAATGGGCGCGGCAAGCTTTGCCCTGGCAATGCGCTTACATGCCCTAATATATGCAATGGAAAAAGGCGTGCCCTGCATAGGGCTGGTGTACAGCACAAAAATACGCCAGTTTATGGAGTACATGGGCCAGAGTTGGCACATGCCTGTTGAAGAAACCCAAGTTGATATGTTGACACAATATGCCAAAGCAATACACGCAGACAAGGACCGTATATCTGCCGACATATACGAAGCAGCACGCAACCTAAGAGCGCTTTCGACCAAAAATGCAGAGCTGTGTGTAGAGTTAATAGAGACCCAACCACAACGCAGGAGGTAACAGTATGGCACATGATGTCCCGGCTCTACTTTGCAACGCCGGCAACAATATAGAAATTGATATGATAGAGTCCTTGCTAAGGAGCTACAATATCCCAGTAATGAAGCGCTGGCGCTATGGCGGCGATGTTATGATGATATACACAGGCGCGTCTTCTACAGGCGCTGACTTGTATGTACCGTCTAAGTTATTAGAAAAAGCAAAGGCAATATTGTCAAGCGAGATAACACCAAGCGAAGCAGACAGCCAAGAAGACAATGAATTTTTAGAATACGCCAAGCAACAAGAAACTATAAAACGCCATAAGGTGCAAAAAATACTGGTTTGGCTTGTAGTGATATTGTTAGTAGTTGTGCTTGGCACAATTGTCGCAACTCAACTGTAATAACTAGTTCTCTACATCTTTTTTTACAGCGATAGCCAGCGTCATGGTGGAGACTTCTGCCGCGCCGCTGGCTTTTAATATGCGTGCGCACTCGTTTAAACTTGCGCCGGTGGTGTATATATCGTCTACTAGTATGTAGCTTTTGCCTTTAACATCCACACCTGGCTTTATGCGGAAGGCATCACGTACGTTTTCTGCACGCTGGCGGGGGTGCAGGCCGCTTTGTGGCGGTGTGTTTTGGGTGCGTTCAAGTATTTGTGCTGGTACTGTGGCTTTAGCAGCGGCTAATGCGGCAGCAAGCTCTACTGCCTGGTCAAAACCCCGCGCACGGCGTTTTTTTGGGTGCATGGGCAATGGCACTAAGGCTGCACCTGCTGGGATATTTTCTGCTACTATACCGGCCCACAGCCGCCCCAAGCCTTGGGCCACATGCTTTTTGCGCCGGAACTTTATGTCTCGGATCAAGTCACGCACAAGGTCTTCATATGCAAAAGCCGCACGGTTGTGGGTAAAGTGGAATGTTTTGGTGTTGCATGACGAGCACACCGTGGGACGGTCATGTACAACATGCTGTGATTCATCCGGCACCTGGGACCGCAATGGGCCGCCGCATATTTTGCAACCCGGCCCTTCCAGCGGTATAAACAGCATTTCGCAATATGCGCACAGCCACAGCCTACGCCCATGTTTGTGTTGTAGGGGCAGCAGGTTGCGGCAAGACATACATCTGGGTGGGTATATCCAGTCTACAATGGTACTAAGTATCTCCTGCATTGGCTCACTCCCAAACCGCATGTGTGGCTTGTATAGCAATTCCCCCTTTACTCGGCCCTGCCAGAGCCAAAAATAGCGGACGCCTCAACGCTTTTTTGGCGATAGACAGGGCCGATTTAAAGGTGAATTGCTTAACTATCTCACAATAACTGCACGCAAAAATTTATCATTATTAATAAAATGCAGCCCTTTGTCATAGCTGCCAGCCTCGGAAAGTATGGTATAAAAGTCATTTTTCATTGTTGGGGCAATTCTTAAAGCCTCCACAAACTCATCATATTCAAATGGGCTTTGCTGCACGCATGCAAAAAACCCCGTTTCTTCAAATACCTGCTTGATACCCTGGGCATGTTCGTTCTCTTGCAAAAGTGCACATAGATATGTGGCTACCCCTACTTGGATACCATGCATTTTGGGCTCTTTGGATATAGCATCAAGGGCATGAGAAATCAAATGCTCGCTGCCGCTTGCCGGCCGTGACGAGCCTGCGATCTCCATAGCCAGCCCGCTCATGGTTAAAGAGGATGCAAGGCTCCTTTGGAAACTCTCGCTATAAATGTCAAAGCTATGCTTCAAGAACAATATATCCAGCGAGTTGTATGCCAGCACAGCAGAAAAATCTACATACCTAGCCAGCCCTTTGTCACGGGCCATTTGCCAGTCCTTTAGTGCTGTTATTTTTGAAAGCGTATCGCCAATACCTGCGTACATAAAAATATCTGGGCTGTTTTTTATCACGTCCAAATCAATTACGACCCCGTATGGTATGCCAGCTTTTACGGACTTTCTTTTGCCTTGCACTGTCAGGGATGAAGAAGGGCTGCTAAAACCGTCGTTGGAAATGGCGGTGGGGATGCTTATAAAAGGTATTTTTAGCAGGTGCGCGGCATATTTGGCGTAATCTAAAGCCTTCCCTCCCCCTATGCCCACTATTGCATTAATGGGAGGGAGGAAAAAGGCGGTGCTGGTGATACTTTCTATATCAACATCACTGGCTATCTGCTCGTGGGCGATTACTATGTCCCATTCATTTAACCCGTTTCTTAGAGGCTGGCCTACTATACCCTCTATACCTTCGCCCATAAACAGTGCTATCTTTGTCATGCCCTTATCGTGGAGATACTTACCCACCTTGGCTATCTTGCCTTTGCCTAATTTTAGCAAGTATGGGATGTCTATTTGCTTGCTGGTTATATCATATGCTTTCACACTTATCTCTCCTATCTTATCGTGGGCGTATTAATCCGCTATAGTAAGCATAAACAAGTCCCTTAACCTCCTGGCCAGCGCTGTTTGGCGGGTAGTTATCCTATTATTGTCTACCATCTTGTTTAGGCATTCTGGCACACCCACCAGTACACACAACTCCTTTGCGCGTGTCACGGCTGTGTACAGCAGGTTTCGCGTCAAAAGCATGGGCGGCCCGTTAAAAATAGGCATTACAACCACGCGATACTCACTGCCCTGTGACTTATGTACAGTCACGGCATATGCAAGCTCTAGCTCGTCTAGTTGTGTAAAGTCATAAAATACTTGGCGGTTATCGTCAAACAGTACTTGCATTACACCACTATCCTCGTCTATTTCTTTTATAACCCCCATATCGCCGTTAAAAACCCCTTCGCCCTGGGCATCTACATAACCATGTTTGTCTATTTGTTCCCATGTTGCGTCGTAATTATTGCGTATTTGCATGACTTTATCCCCTTCGCGGAATATAGTCTGGCCAAACTCACGTTCCTTTTTACTCCTGGCTGGCGGGTTGAGCCTGGCTTGCAACATCCCGTTAAGCCCGCTTACTCCCAGGGCAGATTTACGCATAGGGGTTAGCACCTGTATATCGTGGACACTTTCGTAGCCTTTGTATGCGGGAAGCCGCTGTACTACCAAGTCCAAAAGCGCTGTGACTATATCGTCTTGGTGCCCACGCTTTACAAAGAAAAAGTCGTTGTCGCGTGCGGTTATATCTGGGTACTGGCCCTGGTTTATCTGGTGGGCGCTGGTTATTATCGCGCTTTGGGCCGCTTGGCGGAAAATTTCGGTCAGGCATACAACCGCCACTGTGCTGCTGGATATTATATCTTTGAGCACATTGCCCGGCCCTACAGATGGCAACTGGTCTACATCCCCAACCAAAATAAGCCGTGTGCCTACAGCTACGGCTTTTAGCAAGCTATGCATGAGTGTGATATCCATCATAGATGCTTCGTCAACAATTAGCACATCTGTTTCCAAGGGCTCGTCTTCGTTCTTGTTAAAGGTCTGCCGCTGGGAGTCTTCGGATATAAATGTCACTTCTAGCAACCTGTGCACTGTCTT
Source organism: Defluviitaleaceae bacterium (assembly GCA_009785605.1). GTDB lineage: Bacteria > Bacillota > Clostridia > Lachnospirales > WQUN01 > WRAN01. The sequence goes on from WQVY01000024.1 coordinate 21,400, forward strand.
GGCCTCACGGCCTGTGGCCTCGCTCATTCGTTTTGCGGCACGGCCTGTAGGTGCGGCCAATGTGATGCTAAACCCTTTGTGCTCTAGCAGCGCTATTAATGTGTTTATTGCAGTGGTTTTGCCTGTGCCGGGGCCACCGGTTATGACCAACACCCCTTCTGTCAGGGCAGATGCTATTGCCTGGCGTTGGCCTTCCGAAAGCACCATGTTTGTCTCCCGCTCTAGGGCGGATATTGTGCTTTTTACATCATCGGCTTTACTGCCTGTATTTTTGTGTGCGGCGGCAAGTGCCGCTAAGCGGCGCGCAACTGCTACCTCTGCATAATAAAGCGGACTTAGGAAAACCAGCGTACTACTGGGGTCATCTGGGTCTTTTTCGCGCACTATAGCACGGGCAAGCTGCATCCGTACCATTTCGTTGTCTATAAGCTGGGCTGGTGCGCCAAGTAGCTCCGCCGTCATGCCGGTTAGCTTTGTAGATGTGATATATACATTGCCATCGTTGGATGCCTCCCACAAGATAAACCGCACCCCAGCCGATATCCTTTCTGGGGCATCGCGGGAGATGCCTAGTTTAAAGGCTATTGCGTCTGCTTTTTTGAAGCCTATACCGTCTATGTCATCTACTAATTTGTATGGGTTTTGTTTCACAATTTCTATAGTTGCATCTTTATATATTTTGTGGATTTTTTTTGCGTATACGGGGCTTATACCGTACTCATGCAAAAATAGCATTACCTGGCGCACTTCTGTTTGCGCATGGAATGCCTCTGCAAACTCTATAGCGCGCTTTACGGATATGCCATTTATTTCGGCCAGTTTTTGCGGCTCGTTTTCTAGTATGTCTAGTGTATCTGCGCCAAAGCGGGACACTATGCGCTTTGCCATGCGTGCGCATATGCCTTTGATTACACCGCTGCCTAAGTATTTTTCTATGGCGGCTGTGGTGTTGGGGATGGTTTTTTCGGCACGCACAACTGCCAACTGCCAGCCGTAGCGTGGGTTGTTTATAAAGCTACCGGTTAGTTTAAGATTTTCACCCTCATGCAAGTCGGGAAAATGGCCGGTGCAGGTAATTGCTTTGTCGTCTAGTTGGTCTGCATTTTGGTAGTTGGCCAATGACAGAGGCTGATCGTGGTCTTCGCAGTGGATGGTAAATACCGTGTAGCCATTGTCGTCGTTGTGATAAATAATACTCTCTACTATGCCTTGCAGGGTAGTTGTATTTTGCATGTGCGCCTTCCCCGTTAATATTTGAATTGCTATGCCCAGTTACGACATAAGCTCTTGCCGCGCCCAAAATATCCGCCGCAATGATTCATGTAGCCGCTGCTGATCAAACACCCCATCGTGATACGCATTTATAAGCGCATCGAAGGTTACGGTTACATTTGTAGGCATTAGCAATATATCAGCCCCTGCCATAAAAGCCCCAAGAGCCACTTGGGCAGGTGTAAAATTGTCGGATAATGCACGCATTTCTAGCGCATCGGTTATTACAAGCCCATCAAACCCCATTACCCCGCGCAGTATATCCTGTACCCAAAAATCCGAAAACGTCGCGGGCAATGTCCCGGACTCGAGCCACGGCTCCATCCAATAGAAAAGCGCTTCATGATTTTGCAACTGCGGTGTCGCAATATGACCCATCATTACTGCGTGCACCCCTGCATCTATACCACGCACAAAGGGCAGAGATTCTACTGTGTCAAACCGCTCCCAGTCATGGGGATAGACCGCCAACAGGTAGTGACTGTCTTCGTAAGTATCGCCATGGCCCGGGAAATGCTTAATAGTTGATAGCACACCAGCATTGTTGAGCCCTTGTACAGCAGCATAAACCATATCGCCCACTACATCTGGGTCACTGCCAAAAGAGCGGTTGCCTATTACGGTGTTGGCAGGGTTTGTCCATATATCTGCAACTGGGGCAAAGTTCATGTTTATACCCAGTGTAAGCAGCTGCTGGCCTATATTGCGCCCGGTCATATATGCCATTCCTGGGTCGCCAGACCGGCCTATATCATATGCCGGCAGTATGGGGAAAGTAGTATTGTCAAACAACCGCCCTATCCGTGATACCCTTCCGCCTTCCTCGTCTGTGGCTATAAACAACATGTTACGAGACGCAGCTTGCATATCTGCCGTAAGCATTTGCACCTGTTGTATCGAGTAAACATTGTCTGTAAACAAGATTATCCCACCAACCGGGTAGTCGGCAAACCACTCGTGTAGGGCGGGGGTCAATTGCGTGGTTTGCCAGGGTAAGCGCGGCATAATAAGCTGGCCTATTTTTTCACGCAAAGTAAGCCCTTCAATCCAGAGGTCGGCCTCGCATATCGGGGCTGGGGTTGGCTCAACTGTAAGTGGTGGCACAGCCGGGGTGGGTGAAGAGTAAGGAGATAGTGGCGCTGTGTCTGATACTGACACTTGGGGCTGGTTGTCTTCATTTGCGGTATAATCCGGCTCGTTCGACACGGTTACTCCGCAAGCAGTTAATAGCAAGAATATAATAATGATTGATATTGTCTGATAAAGTCTTCGCACGTTGCTTAGTCATCCCTTCTGCAGTTCACTTATTTCATCTGACCTATTACTTCACACAAAAACTCCCAAACCCGGGCGGTAGAAGAAATAGAAAGCCTTTCGTCTGGCGTATGCAGGTCATGGATATCCGGCCCCATAGATATAATATCCAAGCCAGGAAGGTTATCCACAAATATACCGCATTCTAGCCCGGCATGGATGGCTGTAACTTTAGCTTCTTTGCCATATTTATGCTTGTAACTTGCCGCAAACATAGCCAGCAAGCCAGACTCCGGGTTAAGTGGCCATGCAGGGCTGCGCTGGGTAAATACAAACTCTGCACCTGTGAGCCTAGCAAGTGCGTCAATTTTTACTTCTGTCTGATGATTGTGTGCATTGGACGCACCGCGCGGCATACAGGTTATTTTTATAGTATCAGTCAATGTTTCTATAACTCCAATATTGCTAGACGAAGCCACGAGCCCGGCTATGTCCCGGCTCATGATTAACACACCGCTTGGGAGCAATATCAAAGATGCAATAAGCTTTTCCCCACACGCGGCAGCCAACACTTTGTCCCCAGTACCGGCTGCGCTAAGCGTGATATCAAGTCCTGGGTCCGCTACTCTAAAGAACATACTCATATCCGCAACACATGCATCGAAAGCGGCATGTATTTTGCTTATATCATCAGGGTTTATGGCAACAAGCGCCTCTGCCTCACGAGGGATTGCATTGACTTTCATCCCGCCGCGCACACTGGCTATGCGTATATCTGCAGTACTTTCAAGAGCACTAAGTACATTGCCAAGTATACGTATGGCGTTGCCACGCTCTAGATGGATATCCCCACCAGAATGCCCACCGGTAAGCCCCTTAACATTAACTGTATAAAACTGCGTAAACTCACCAGACGCTTCCCATATCGCAGGTATCTTATATTCGGCAATTGTGCCGGCAGCGCAGCCTACAATAAATGAACCCTCTGTACTAGAGTCTAAATTTATCATCCTGCGGCCTTTAAACAGGCCAAAATCCAAGTTTAATGCACCGCCCATCCCAGCCTCTTCGTCAGATGTTAATACAACCTCCAGCGGCGGGTGTGCAATATCACCCGCTTCCAACAAAGCCATACACATAGCCACAGCAATGCCATTGTCCGCACCCAACGTAGTACCATCTGCACGAAGATAGTCACCGTCTACATACAGCTTTAACGGGTCACTTTCAAAATCATGCACTGTCCCGGTATTTTTTTCACACACCATATCCAAGTGCCCTTGCAAAATAAGCGGCATCTGCCCCTCATACCCCGGCGTACCTGGTTTATAAATCACCAAATTGTAATACGCGTCTTGCACACACTTTAACCCAAGCTGCTTAGCAAAAGCAGCAATATAATCGCTAACGCTCTTCTCATTCCCAGACCCACGTGGGATTTGGCTAATAGCATCAAAGTAATAAAACACCCTCTTGGGCTCATAACTCAATAAACTCATACATTACCTCCTATAATATACACTCCACAAACAGTGTCTTACCCATATCTACCTCATCATAGTCACCATCTTCTACAGCGCAGCAATTTTATCATAATTTCACACTTTTATGGTTATGCCAACAAAAATGCATAATAAACACACTTTAAAAATCGCCTTTATCATTTATATCAATATTCCTATTTTTTACACGATATTATACACCAAACTTCATTGGCAACGCACGCACACACAAACCCACCACATCCAAGCATGTTCACAAAAAATTTACGTGCAAACACTGTCACATATGGTAAAATCCAATAAAATAAAAGAAACAAACGTATATCCCGCGAAGCGGAAAGACCCGCCAAGGCCGGCCAGGCGGCCGCAACGACCCCCGAAAGGGGGGAGTGAGGAAGCGCAGAGGGACTTTGCCCCGCGAAGCGGCGGGGGTTTGGGGGCTGGTCATTCCGCTTCGCGGAACTGCTCGCCCATGCAGCCGGGGCAGCGCCCCCATTTCAAAAAAGCCCCATTTCAAAAGGAGGTTTTAAAAATTGATTGAAGTACGGAACCTAACCAAAGTCTACGGTCAACACAAGGCCATAGACCAGATCAATTTCACCGTAGACGATGGCGAGATTGTGGGCTTCCTTGGCCCCAACGGCGCTGGCAAAACCACAACCATGAACATCATGACGGGGTTTATTGCCGCCACATCAGGTGAAGTAAGTATCAACGGGCTGGATATTGTATCCCAAGCAGAAAAAGCAAAAGCTCAAATTGGATACTTGCCAGACACCCCACCCGTCTACGGCGATATGCGCGTAGACGAATATCTAAACTTTGTAGCAGATATCAAAGGCGTAAAGCGCAGCACTCGCAAGAAAATGCTAGAAGACATCAAGCGTCAAGTACGCATCGAAGATATGTCTCGTAGGCTCATCAAAAACCTTTCGCGTGGGTACAAACAACGCGTGGGGTTAGCACAGGCAATGGTTGGCTACCCCAAGGTCATAATAATGGACGAGCCTACCATAGGCCTAGACCCTAAGCAGATTATAGAAATGCGCGACGTTATAAAGAGCTTGGGCAACAAGCAAACAGTTATCCTGTCCAGCCACATCTTGCAAGAAGTAAGCGCCGTATGCGACAGGGTAATGATAATAAACCGGGGTAAAATAGTAGCAAGCGACACTCCGGAAAAACTTTCCGCCACGCTCAACAGAGGCAACAACCGTATGCAAGTAACGGTAAAAGCGGACAAGCAATCTATCCTTAAAGCCCTGGCAGAATACCCGATAATCCGCAACGTAGATGCCCAAATAGGGCGGGAACCAGGCACGACGGACCTAATCCTGTCCGGCGAAAGAGACGATACAGATATCCGCGAGTTTATCTTCAGGTGTATGGCCAAGCACAGCTTACCTATCCTCTTGATGAAGTCAACGGAGTTAACCCTGGAAGAAATCTTCCTTACTCTTACTGGCGATGTAAGAAGCGGCCCAACTGGTTATGTCCAATCTATAACCAGTGCAAACGATGATAACAATAACAGCGACTACTACGAAACAGATGATGCAGATGACGAAACAGACAATGACACAACTGACAAAACCGCACAGCCCCAAGATGCCACAGGTCAAGAACAAGACCAAGACCAAGATCAAGCTCAACCAGGAGGTGAAGACCAATAATGTTCCCCATATACAAGAAAGAACTACGTACCTACTTTACCCAGATGATGGGCTATATTTTCCTAGCTTTTATGACTATTCTCATGGGGCTGTTTTACACGATGATAGTCCTCATGTCCAGAAACGCCAACTTCCAAGGGGTACTTGCTAATACCACTATTTTCTTTTTATTTTTGATTCCCATACTAACCATGCGCCTTTTTTCCGAGGAAGCGCGCCACAAGACAGACCAGTTGCTGTTTACTAGCCCGCTTACTGTTACACAAATAGTAATGGGCAAATTTTTGGCCGCTCTTACTTTATTTTTGATTGCGGCTGGCATCACTGTTATATTCCCGCTTATGGTGAGCCGTTTTGCCGAGAGTATGCCGGTAAGCCGTATAGTTGGCACATATGTTGGCTGGATATTGGTAGGGGTATGCTGTATTGCTGTAGGCGTCTTTATTTCTGTCCTAACAGAAAACCAAATTGTAGCGGCTGTGGGTACATTCGCAGCCATTTTTGCTATGTTTTTGATGGAAGCATTCGCGATGAGCATGCCTACATCTGCTTTTGCATCGTTGGTTTTTGTGGGGCTAATCATTGTTGGTGTTGTGGGAATATGGTTCAACAGCACCCGCAATATTATTTCCTCTGTAATAGTGGCGGTTATTGGTATTGCTGTTGCAGTGGGCCTTTACCTTTTTAATAATCTAATCTTCGACGGCATAATTGTACGGGCACTGCTTTGGTTTTCTATTTACTCACGCTTCGACAGCTTTGTCTTGGGTATCCTCAACCTGAGCGATATCGTGTACTATGTCGCTTTTATTGCACTGTTTATATATCTTTCTATTAATGTCATCGAAAAAAGGAGGTGGCGTTAGTTATGAATTTTACAAGACTGTTTAAAGACAAACGCTTCCGCTACGGTACGCTTTCTACGGTAATGATGATTTTTGCCGTGGTTATTTTTGTACTGGTTTCTATAGTTGCGGAAGAATTTAACGAAAGCTGGGACTTGACAGCAGAAGAAATATACACCCTAACCCCACAAACAGAACGCTTCCTGGAAAACCTAGAGATAGATGTAACCCTGTACTATATAGCCCGTACCGGTGCCGAAACTCACCTTATTACGCGGCTTTTTGCTGAATATGCTGCGGCTTCCCCACGTATAACAACAGAAATACGTGACCCCATGATCAACCCCACGTTCGTACACCAGTTTGCCACCGGTGCAGACGCTGGCATAATGGAAGGCAGCGTTGTTGTAAGAAGCGAGCAAGGTTTTAGGGTAATCTCCCCCATGGAGATGGAAACATGGACAAGACACCCGCAAACCTGGCAACCAATACGCGAAAGCATAGACGCAGAGCGCGCAATTACCCAAGCAATAAACTCTTTGACCATGGGTGACCCGCCTGTAGTCTACTATATTGTAGGCAGTGGTGAGCCGCCGCTTTCGGAAGCTTTTGTTGAGTTTATGGCAGCAGAAAACTTTGTAATACGCGAACACAACGCTCTGCTGCACGACATCCCCGAAACTGCAGACGCACTAATAATAACAATGCCTGAGCGCGATTGGGGCTCAGCCAAAGCCGACCGTATACTAGATTATCTAGACAACAACGAAGGCCGCGCTTTTATTGCCCTCAATGTCATGACAGATTATTTTCCTGAGTTGAGCCGTGTACTAAACTCATACGGTGTCGGACTTGGCGACTATGTAATAATAGAAGGCGATAACAGAAGGACACTTGGCGGTACCCCCACATGGATGCTGCCAATACCAGTACCACATGAGCAAATAACAGAGCCTTTGCACCTGGAAAACTTTGTACAATTTGTTCTCTCCCCAACTGGGCTAGAAATATTGCCAATGCGCAGGACCAGCACAGTAATTGAGCCGCTACTAATCACCTCCAGGGATGCTTATGGCCGCCGTATGGACACAGACGCAGAAACTATCCTGCGCGTGCCAGAAGACGAAGAAGGCCCATTTTTACTAGCAGCCGCAATTACAGACACAGTATTCTTGCAAACAACCCACACAACACGGCTTGTTGTAGTTTCTAGCTGGACCATCATGGACGACTTTGTTAACACAACTATAGGCGGCGGCAACTGGGCGTTTGTAGCTAGTAGCCTCAACTGGCTACGCGACCAGCCGCCTGGTATATGGGTACCAGTAAGAAGGCCACCTGGCGGCACACCAGTAATGTTATCAGATGCACAAGTGTTTGCCATGTCCGGTATTGCCATGGGCGTGATACCTGTTACCCTTTTTGGGATTGGTATATTTGTGTGGTTTAGGAGGCGGCATAGCTGATGAAGAAAAAAATTATTTCTTTGTTGGTGGCGGTAATACTGGTTGGCGGTATGGTAGGCGCACTGGCCTGGCAACGAAGCCGTGAACCAGAGCAAGTAGAAGAACCCCCCGTCACAACCACCGCAGTCCACCTTATACAGCGCACAGAAGACGAGCTTATGAACGTTGTATTCCTAAAAGATGGCGAAACCCACTATATGATGCCCTTCGAAAGCGAAACCGGCCAAAGAGAATGGCGCTGGTGGACAGAAGATGATGCATATGTACTAGATACCATGCATACCCGCAATAAGATACGCGGTGCATTTAGCCTATTCGCAAACCAGATAGTGCATGAAGATGTATACGAAGCTGAGATTAATCTTGCAGATTTTGGCCTGGACCCGCCACTACTGACAGTCACAGCCTCTTACACAGACATGACATCTACAGTCTTCCACCTAGGGAGCCCAACAATAGACATGAACGAGCAATTTCTTATGATAGAAGGAAGCTCAAGACTGTACACGATGCACCGCGCCAACGCAGAACGCTTACTGTTTACATTGGATGACTTAATAGACCGCAACGTGCCGGTATGGGATACAGAGTCTGCGGAATACGTGCTAATAGCCCAGCGTGGCCACGAGCCAATAGAGTTTGAAATGCAAGAGCATCACGATTTCGAAGGTTTATATTGGCAGATAATGGTCCAACCGTTTCCTGGACGTGAAGTTTATCCTATGTCTTTTGAACATCATGTATTTGAACAGTTTGCTAACTTTTGGCTCAATGACTTGGTAAGCTTGCACCCAGAAGACTTGGCACAGTATGGCTTGGATGACCCAAGCTTGGAGTTTATCTACCGTGCACCCCATGGGGAGGCCCACCTACTGTTTGGAGATATATTTTTTAGGGAAATAGCTGGTCATGAGCTTGCATTTATTTATGTAATGTTTGCAGATAGGCCACATGTGTTTGAAGCTTTGTATGAGCCGGCAAGTGCCTTGTTTGATGTTAATGTGCTAAGTTTTATAGAGAGGTTTATAGCTCTGGTTAACATCCAAGATGTACAGCGCTTGGAAGTACTAACCCCAACAACTGACTTTGATGTCTGGGTAAACCAGGTAGAAGATTCTACAGACATAGAGCCCACAATCAACGGTACTCTTGTAGATGATTCGGAGTTTAGGCTGCTGTATAGGCTGCTAATAGGTTTGGCTATAGATTTCGAAGTTGCACCTTTTACGCCACAAGATGAACCGCTTTATACTGTCAAGTTTATAATGTTTGAAGAAGACGATATAGAGCTTAGGTTATTCCACTACAACGACAGCTTCCTGGCTGTGTCTGTTGATGGTGAAGATGTATGGTTTGTTACTAACCGCCGCAACTTTGATATGTTTACTGCACGGCTTAGTGATATGATAGCTGATTAAAATTAATGAAAGTTGTTATATATCTGAACGGGCTGCGGATTAAGACGCATAGCAAGCTTTACAAGTGGTTTGCCACAGCAAGCTGGTAGGTAGTAGGATTGTATATAGCAGTCGTAGCATAGCAGAACCCCCGTACCCAATAATTTGGGTTGCGGGGGTTCTTATTTGTGTATAGTCAAAAAACTTATACTAATCTCAAGTAAAATGTAAATTTGCCAAACGAAAAATCACTAATACCTGATATTTTCTATTTGGGCAAATTCTCAGAATTTATTTGAGATTAGTATTATCACACAATAAAGAAACCGGCTGCTTTATGATAAAAGCAACCGGTTTCATTTACAACAATTTACTTGCTATATCTGTCATATGACAGAGGGCAGTACGTTTTATTTCTTATTTATCGTCGTCCAAAAAGTCTGTCAGGCGCTTCTCGCGGTCGTAGCGGGTTGACTTGGTGCGATATGACTCTGCTGCTACGGCCTGCTTCTTGGCTATGCTTACTATACCGAACGAGGCTAAACCTAGTGCCATTACCGAGCCAAATATCATAAGGCTTATTTGGATTGGGTTGGTTTGTGGGTTTTGACCCGGTGTTGGTGTTGGAGATGGTGAGCGTGTTGGTGTAGGTGATGGCGAACGTGTTGGCGTTGGAGATGGCGAGCGCGTTGGCGTTGGGCTTGGTGATGCTGAAGGACTTGGCGAAGGCGATGGCGTTGGTGATGCGGATGGAGTTGGTGTGGCGGGTAGTTGCCTGTTACCTACATGCAGCCCAGTATGCCCAGGCGGGTTGTTTACGAAGACGGGGTTACCACCGTGTGAAACAGGGACACCCATGATATGGGCATTAGCGTCTGTTGTAAACTGCCAGTGGCCAGTTGGGAGTACCCAACCACTTGGTACCGCAATCTCTCTTATACGATAGGTTGCGTTTGCGGTTAAGTCTCGTGGGAAGTTAACCCACCCGTTTGCATCATTGTTTACTGTGTCAACATGTGCCCACCCGGCACCTGCTTGCTGCTCTAGCACGAATGTTGCCGTGCCAGGCAGTGGTACTATCACACGGTTGGGTGTTTCGTATAGTCTATAGGTTGTTTTCCTAAATGTTAGACGATGCGCCAATATTGGTGGCGGAGTCGCCGTTGGGGTCGGGGTTGGTGTAGCGGTTGGGGTTGGCGTGGGAGTTGGTGTTGGGGTCGGAGTTGGTGTGGCGGTTGGGGTTGGCGTAGGAGTTGGAGAAGGTGTGGCGGTTGGGGTTGGAGTTGGGGTAGCGGTTGGAGTTGGTGTGGGGGTAGCGGTTGGGGTTGGCGTTGGGGAGGCTGAAGGGGTTGGTGTTGGATCGAGAGGGATGGGATCGATACCTACAAACAGGCCATTATTGTTTGGAGGATTTTCTACGAACATCCTGTTTCCGCCGCGTACACTAGGCATGCCTATCATACGACCATATTCATCTGTACTTATAATCCAATATCCGTTTTGTAGTACCCAACCACCGGGCAAACCAGCGTTGGTTACGCCTGTTATCCTTAAACGGTAGGTAGCATTGGGTGTAAAAGGTGTGGTGAAGCTAACTACACCGTTGTTGGTTACTATCCTCTCTATATGCGTCCAGCTTGTGCCGTCTTGTTGCTCCAGCTCGAATGTTACTGTGTCTGGAAACAGCTCAACAACAGGCGGGCTATCATATAACCGTTGATTTGTAACTCTAAATTGTAGACGATGTGGGTCTGGTGGTGGTGGGGTTGCGGTTGGCGTGGGGGTTGGCGTTTCTGTTGGGCCGGGGGTACCGGTTGGGGTTGGAGTAGGTGTCTCGGTAGGCTCTGGCGTTGCAGATGGCGTAGGGGTTGGCGACTCTGTTGGGCCGGGGGTTGCACTTGGAGTTGGTGTTGGGTCCGGCCTGTTGTATGCTTTAAAATGTGCATAGAACGTCATACTACCGTTAACAGTCAAGTTGTCGACTGCCCAGTTGTTTTCCCAGTTACCGTCTGTGCCGGTACCTACAAATGCAAGCAAGATATGACCGTTTACTCTATCGTCGTTTTGCACCCAGTATCCAAACTCATGCTCTGTAGCAGTTGCTGGATGGGGGTGCCTGGCAATACCATCGCTACCTACCTCTGGAGGGTTGCCCCATGGCAGCTGCGATGCATTGGTAAACACATATCCGGTAGGCCGGTAAATATAAACATCCCTGGGGTTGCCGGATACACTACCAACTTCACGTAGTGGGTCCGCGTCCTCATAGTCAGGCACAACCAGGTTATTGCGGAAGGCCGCACCAATATCGCTGGCATCGTCCTGATGGATACGGAAAGTAATCCTATGTAGGTTTCCGTCACCGGTACCAGTACCGGGTTCACCATTTCCTGGTTCGCCGTTTCCTGGCTCACCGTTTCCAGGTTCGCCATTTCCTGGTTCACCGTTTCCGTTGTCGTCACCATTGCCGCCGTTGTAGTAATCATCACCATTATAGTAATCATTACCGTTGTACGGGTCGGCAACGGTTTGCCTGGCGGGTGAAAGCAAACCAAGCACTGTTACAGTTGCAATTACCGCTACCAGTAAAAGCATCTTTAGCAGTACCTGCTGCGACTCGGTTATTTTTCTTAAAATCTTCATTCTTCTTTCTCTCCTCCCGTGAGGTAGCTTTGCGTTCTATTAAACCCTTGCCTGTTCTATTTTAACTGTCCAGGCATCTTTCGGCAATAACCAAAATCCTGTGGGTATTAATCCTGTATGGTTCGCATGAAAATAGTGTTATTAAATCAAGGCCCGGAACTATTTTTACGGAGTTTATATCGTCGGGATGTATAACAAAGTTGTGTTCGCTAACGCTGTATACAAGAGTTGGGTCTATTATATTTATGGGGCTTATCACCCTATATATCAAAGTCTCGTAGAAATTGGTAATGCGTATCTCATCGCCAATGCGTAAGTCATCTATGTTTCTAAACATCCTGGCACGGCTTAGGCCCCTGTGGGCTGTGATTACGGCGTTGGTGTTTATCCCGCCCACCGGCAAAGATGACTGGGTGAGATGTGCTGCACCGCGTAGCATATGGCCGTGGCTGCTGCCCGCGAATATGGGCAAGCTTACATTAATACTTTCTATTGTGATGTAACCCAGCATCTCGTCCGAAAATCCTGCGTTTTCTACTACGCTAAAGTCTACTTCTTCTGTGGATTCTAGGCTTACTAGGCCGGCTTGGTTGTCTTCGTATAGCTCGTGATTGTAGTCTACCATTTCTGTGTATAGCCAGTGCATTGGGTCATCTGTTATTGGGTCAAAATTGAAGATGAAGTTAAGGTCAAAGTCTTCGTAGTTTATACCGGCCATAGCTATTTGAGTTATGTTGTAGTTGCCGATATACAAACCTCCGCTTTCGCTTAACACAAGGTTCGCGACAGATGCGCTGCCGTGTGTGCTTATGTTGAGGCTGCCGTTGTGGCTTACAGACAAGTTACCTATGGTTATTACACCATTGTCGGCTACGGGCATACCCCCTAGTGTCAAATACCCGTTGTAGTCTAAAGCGGGGGTGGCGCTTGCGCCGAATGCTATGTCTTCTGCGTGGTCTAGAAATATGTGGCCGCTTTCGGCTACATACACATTGCCGTTGGTGGCTATGGGCAGGTCAGCTACTGCTTCCCACAATGCCTCACTTTGGGCCTCCCAACGTTGCACTATAAATTCGGCAGACTCTGGTAGGCTTTCGCGCCAATCATCTATTATAGATTGTGCATATCTGGTGTGGAGCTGTTGCTGAACTCTTGGGTAAAATAATACGGTTGCCCCACCCACAAATATTAATAGTGCC
>WQVY01000025.1 GCA_009785605.1 Defluviitaleaceae bacterium
ATTGTACCAGCAGAAAATTCGTCTATTAGCATGACATTGCCATTAACAACACCAAATTCGTACTTGATATCGTAAAGGTCAAGGCCTTTCTGGGCCAACTCTGCAGATATCAGCTTGGTTATTTTTTGCGTGAGGTTTTTGCAGGTAGTGTAATTATCGCGGGGTATGATATTAAGGGTGGCAAGTGTGTCTTCGCTTACGGGTGGGTCTTGGCGGTTATCGTCTTTTAAGGTTGCTTCTACCAGGTAGCCAAGCTCATCGCCTTGCTTGGCGAAGGAGCCATATCTTCGCAGGAAGCTGCCGTCTGCCTTGCGGCGGCATATAAACTCCACTACGCATTTTTCTGCAGCTAGTACTGTCATGGTGGCATTGGTGATATCGCTATCTATATAGTGGTTGGGGATGCCCGCCGCTGTTAGCATTTCAAAAAAATGCTTCGTCAGCCGTAGCGACTCGCGACCAAGGCCATCTATGCTAAGGCCTACGGTGTTTTCGCCTGGGTCAAATACACCGTCTTTGCCTGTTGCGGTGTCTTTTAGTTTTAGGGTGTATGTGCCATTTAGGTTTTCGTATACGTCCTTTGTCTTGCCTTCGTAGACAAGCTTCATGGGGGGGGCCGCTTTTTTCAGGCCTTTTTTGCCTATATCGCTGCGGTAGTATAAGTTGTCGCATTTTATATGTTGTATTTGCTTGTATAGCTCGTCTCGTGCGGCGGCTAGTGTTTCGGCTTTCTTTACCACAAACAACACCCGGCCGCCATTGGTAGTGTAACTGTTTTGGTCCCGCGCTGTGGCAAAGTGGAATATTTGCGTGTCGTGGCTTACATCTTGAATGCCGTGTATAGGGTGGCCTTTTGTATACTGCTCTGGGTAGCCTTTGGATGCCATAACCACGCCAATTATATGGTCTTTGCTCCAGGCAACTACTGGGGGCTTGTCGGCCAGTATATCCATGATTACTGTGTACAGGTCGCTGTCCAAAAGTGGTAGTACTACTTCTGTTTCCGGGTCACCAAAGCGGGCGTTAAACTCTATTACTTTTGGGCCGCTGGGTGTGTTAATAAGACCAGCATATAGTACCCCCGTAAAAGGGCGGCCTTCTTTTACCATGGCTTCGGCGGCTTTTTGCAGGATTTCTTTTTTTGATATTTCAACTACAGCGTCACCCAACTGTGGTACTGGGGAGTACGCGCCCATGCCGCCGGTGTTTGGGCCTTCGTCGTTATCGAAAGCCCGTTTGTGGTCTTGGGCTATGGCCATGGGGTATACATTGTTGCCCTTCACGAATGCCATATAAGAAAATTCTTCACCGTCTATAAATTCTTCTATTACCACTGTCTTGCCAGACTCACCAAAATGGGCATTGAGCATCATGTCTTTGAGTGCTGTGTCGGCTTCTTCTAGTGAGCTGGTAATTATTACACCTTTACCCTCAGCTAAGCCGTCGGCTTTTAGTACATATGGCGGTGGCTGGGTCTTGATATATGCAGAGGCGCCGGGGTAATCTGTGAATGCTTTATAAGCCGCGGTAGGGATGCCGTATTTTTGCATTAGCTCTTTGGCGAAAGATTTGCTGCCTTCTATTATTGCAGCGCTTTTTGTTGGGCCAAACACAGCTAAACCCTCGGCTGCAAAATAGTCTGCTATCCCGGCGTTGAGTATCGCCTCCGGGCCGGGTATTGTAAGAGTAATATTTTCGCTTTTAACAAAGGCCGCAAGCCCCTCAAAGTCCAGCGGGTCTATGGGGATTAGTGTTGCTACATCTTCCATGCCTGCGTTGCCGGGGGCTACATATACCTTGCTTACATTGGGCGACTGAGCCAACTTCCACGCTATTGCGTGTTCGCGGCCGCCACCGCCTACTACAAGTACCTTGTTCATATCTTAATTCATGCCTCCTTCGTCGGCGGAACAAATAGGTTGGTTAGTGTTTGAAATGCCTCACACCGGTAAGAATCATGGCTATACCATGCTTATCACATGCATCTATAGAGTCCTGGTCACGTAGGCTGCCACCGGTTTGGATAATGCATGTCACCCCGGCCTTGGCGGCTTCTTCTACCGTGTCTGGCATTGGGAACATTGCATCAGATGCCAAAACCGCGCCTTTGGCCCGTTCGCCTGCGCCACTAATGGCAATTTTGGCGGCACCCACGCGGTTGGTTTGGCCTGGGCCTATGCCTACGGTCATGTTGTCTTTGGCGATTAATATACCGTTGGACTTTACATATTTTATTACCGTCCATGCAAACTGTGCGGTACGCAGCTCGTCTTCGGTTGGCTTTTTCTTGGTAGGGAAGGTAAGGGTTGCATCTGCGAAGCCGTGGCGGTCTTTTTCTTGGGTTAGCAGCCCGCCGTTTATGGAAACTATGTGTTGGCCATGATTGTTTTCATCTTTTGGGGAAGCTTCTAGCTGTAGTAGGCGCAGGTTTTTCTTTTTTGTTAGGATTTTGAGCGCGGCCTCTGTGTAGCTTGGCGCTATTATTATTTCTAGGAAAATCTCGCTCATTTTTGCGGCACAATATTCGTCCACTTCCCGGTTAAATGCCACAATACCACCAAAAATAGATACCGGGTCAGCTTCGTATGCGCGGTCATAGGCTTGGGCAATGGTGTCGCCTATACCCACGCCGCAGGGGCAGTAGTGTTTTACAGCCACGACTGCCGGGGTGTCAAACTCCCGTACTAGTGCCAGTGCTGCGTCTGCATCGCCTATATTTATATAGGAAAGCTCTTTGCCGTGTAGTTTTTTTGCTGTGACAATTGAGCTTACAGGCAGCGGGTCACTATAAAGTGCAGCTTGCTGGTGAGGGTTTTCGCCGTAGCGCAGGGTTTGATTTTTTTCGTAGGTAAAAGTTAGTTTTTCGGGATATAGTTCCTTGGTAAAATACCCGGCTATTATTGCGTCGTATGCGGCAGTGTGACGGAACGCTTTTGCCATTAGGGCTTGTTTGGTGTCAGCGGTAATTTCGCCGGTGCTAAGTTCGTTAAGGATTGTGTCGTAATCTTCTGGGTCTACAACCACGGCTACATGAGCGTGATTTTTGGCAGCGGAGCGTATCATCGCCGGGCCGCCTATGTCTATGTTTTCTACGGCTTCTTCGTATGCTACATTGGGTTTTTGGATAGTGGCCTTAAACGGGTAGAGGTTAACCACTACGATATCAATGGTACCGATAGAATGCGCCGCTATAGCTTCCATATGAGAAGGGTTGTCGCGCATGGCCAGTATGCCGCCATGTATGGCAGGATGCAAAGTTTTGACCCGGCCGTCTAGCATCTCTGGGAAATTGGTAACATCGGAAATGTTGATTGCACCGTGTTTTTTCAACAACTCATATGTGCCACCTGTAGAGATTACCTGGTACCCATGCCGCACTAACCCAATAGCAAAATCCTCGACACCACGCTTGTCTGATACGCTAATTAATGCTTGTTTTTTCATTGGTTTCCTCCTAATATGCCATTTATACTCATGCTGTTGTATAGCTGCTTTAAAGTATTAAAACCGCGGGCGTCTGATATAAGGTTTGTCAAAGACGAACGGGTTATCCTCCAAAAACGCTGCAATATGCCGCATGTTTATCCTTTTTATAAGGCTTCGGTTTTGCCAGGGCTCGTTTGCATAGCTGTCGTAATAGACTTGTACCCTGCGATGTATCTCCCATTGCAGGTTTACGTTATCGGTACTGCGGTATATCTCTATTAGACTGCGGGCATTGTCTGGGTTATAAAAATGGTCACGCATAGTAAAATGAAACCCACTGGCCCTATACAATATGGTGTTGAGCCTCCCCGAGACAAACCCGGAAGCAGATACATTGGCCACAACCAAAAACACCATACCAATAATAAGATAAATCCGCATTACGTCAAATTTATCCCTAAACAGCGCCACCAGGGTAAACACGCACAAAAATACTTCCATAACCAAAAATGTCACAACCGCCATGCGTAGCGGAGTAAACCCAAAAACCTGCATATACATGTTCATACGATAAAAAGACGACGCAATAAGCACCCCAGTAAACAAGGTAAGCATCACAAGCATTAGCCTAATAACCCCGGTGCGGGCATGGTCACGGTAAACCTGAAGGAAGAAAATGATAACAGTGAAATTTATAATTGTTATAAAAAGCAACTGGAAAAATCCCTGCCTTGCATAATCCGCAAATATAATATCACCTGGCAACGTGTTAAACCCACCCATAAAAAGATAGGCTAATTGCACATAGCAAAAAGCCAAAAATACAAGATTAAGCACCAAAAGAAAGGCCAGTGCCACAACTTTATCCAAACTAAAAGGCCTAAAACGTGCCTCGCTATGTTTCATAAAGCGTGCATTGTATACACACCCTGCAAAGAAAATGCTGGCTACAAATACAACTATGATATGCCCAAAAAACCTGGCAAGGTTAGGGTCATCATATCCAGCAAAAAAGTCCGAAATCAATGTTGCAAAAACCTGGTCGGCGCTTACCATTAGCAAGATAATAATAAAAGCTAACGGGACAGCGATACCTACGCCAATCAAAAAACGCACAGCCGGGTGGTTCTTTGTTATTTTGGTGGCTTTGCCTGTGGCTACCCACATATGTGTGCCGGCACTTATATTGCCTGGGAATACCTTAAAGGTATTACCCCAAAAAAATAGTGCCCCAAAAGGATACCTAGCACCGTGTATTGCCCCAAATACAATAAATGCAAACAGCACCCAAGCCGCCGCCACATTTATATAAGTAAAAACAGACCGCCCAAAAACCATATTAAAACCGGCAAAAACCATAAGTGGCACAGCCCACAAAAACGCCCTGGGGTGAGTTAACCAACCCAAACGCTTGAGTAGTGCATACAACAAGACTACAGTAGTGCCACAAAAGATAAAAAATGATAACTGCGGATACACGCGCAAACCCGTAAAACTAAAGGTGTATAAAAGCGCCGTAATTATAGCGAATGCCGAAATAACAGGGATGCGGGAACCATCAACCTCTAATAAGTCTATGGGGTTTATTTTGGGGGGTGTCCAGTTGCCTTGGGGGATGGGGGTTGGTGTGATGCCATCCCTTGGGGTGTTGGGGATGGGTGGGCCTACTGTTTCTTCCGGCGTCACCTCTGGAACAGGTATCACAGTTTCCTTTGGGTCTTGCTTTTGGTCTTGGTCATTGATGTTCACAATTATTACCCTCCTCATGCAGTTTTGCATAAGTTTACAATGCAATGATAAAGTTATGGCAGTTAAATATTTAAGATTATATTAAGCGCCTAGGCTATGCGGCGGCTTTATAAATGTAAATTGCTTATAATCTCATGATATCGTGCTGTAATAATCTCGCATGGCTGGCCTTTTTTGCAGTATGTCAACTTGGACAACTTGGGCGAGACATGTTCGAGTACAAGCTGGTTGTCTACCAATTTATCCTGCAATGCCTTTAGCGCTTCCAAAAACCGTTTATCATCCTTGGCCTTGTCATAAAAAGAAAGCACATAAACATAGTTGAGCAAGTTATAACCCATCATAGGATATTCTATACGCATAAACCGGGACCCAATCCCATATTGGCATGGCCCTATGGGTTTCCTTATTACCCAGTGCTGTAATAAAAACTCCACGGCTCTATCAAGTGCCAGTTCATTATTAAGGTACTGGCTAAAGCGGAATGCATCCAATACATTAAGGGTTGGCAGTGGGTTAGAGTATTCCGTCTCTGGCCCGCGCCCATACGAAAACTTGTTGCAGCGCCACCCACCGTCTGTATATGGTGTGTCTAGGAAGTATAGGAATGACTTTTGCAATCTTTCATCTGCCTGATACCCCATGCGGCACAGTAAGCTTAATACATAGGCCGTATGGCATGGAAGGATACCGCCTTTGGGGTAGATTTTAAAGCGGCCATCTGGCCTCCATGTATCAAGAAACATCTCGGCTACGGCTGAAAGTATCGTGTCTGAGGGCGGCACCCCTAAATCCATCAGCATGTGTGCACAGTCATATGCCGAAAAGGGGCTGCCCTTTAGAAGCCTGCTATCCGGCGTTGTCCAATAATCTGCACCTTGGTCATGCCTAAGGGATATGATTTCTTCGATATCGTGATGGTAGATGTTTTTAGTGGGCATGTATTTCACCCCTATACCAATCTTCTTATTATTTCTTCTTTGCTGCCGTCCAGCATGTCAATGATGGGTATCTCTATCATCGTATATGCGCCCGGGGGTTGCTTCATACTGGCTCGTGCGCTTGCTACCATGACTTGTGCTGTAAGAGCCGGGTTATTTATCCTCATGCCAAACTCAAATTGTTGGTTGTGAGCCCTGCCGGATACACCTTTGCGGACTAGGTTAACACCATGGCCTACATCTATTAGCGAGTCTATATTATTTTCGTGATACACATGTGTTTCGTCGTTTACGAAGTATGGGTCTGCTTTTATTTTTGCGGCTATATCGCCAAAATCATATCCGGCTTGCGGCTCAACATACACCAGGCGCCTATGCACACCCGTCCCAAGGGGGATGGTGATAGACAGCGCATTTTTTACCCCTTCTATGGCCTTAACAGCAACGGTATGCCCCATACTCATGCCTGGGCCAAAGTTGGTAAATGTTTGGCCCTGTGGTGCAAAAACCTCAAACAATGCCCGCACAACAGAGTCCCCGCCAGGGTCAAACCCCACAGAAACTATAGCGCGGCTGCCGGCTTTTTTTGCGGCTATGCCCAAACGCTCGCGTAGCTCCCATATCCCAGTGTGGATGTCGTAGCTGTCTATGGTATTAATGCCATGTGCTAGGCATACCTCTGCAACTTCAGCTATTGTACGTGAAGGTGTACATAGTATGGCAACATCCGGCTTTGTAGAAAGCTTAGTGATATCATCCACAACCGGGACGTTTACCTGTGGCTTGTTTAAGGACTGTGTGCGCATTACTACACCGCACAGTGCCATGTCCTTTGCCGCTTCTATTGCTTCTTCTACAGCTTTGCCTATATTGCCATAACCTACTATTGCTATATTAATCATAGTAATTACCTCACTTTGCATGTTCATCCACTAAAATTGCACGTACCGGGCTGCCTTCCCCACCGGGGATTTTTAGCGGAAGGGCAGACAATGTATATGTGCCCTCTGGTACATTTTCTAATACCAACCCTTCCAAAATAGCTATGCCGTTGCCCAATAACGCCTTGTGCGCCGGGAAGCCTACATTGTCATATGGGTCTATGGAAAGATAGTCTATGCCAATGGTTTTGATTTCCTTTTCCACTAGATAGTCGGCGGCTTCTGGGGTCAAGGCTATAAAATCTTGCTTAAAAACACCTTGCCGCATATATTGGGATTGGCCTGTATCCAACAAAATAATATCGCCTGCTTGGATATCCAGCGGTACAAGGTCTGCTTTGCAAACATGGCTGCTTACATTGATACGTACAACTTTGGCCGGGCCATAAAAATAACCAAGCGGGATATCGCTACAAGTAGCGCCGCCAAGTATAAAATGAAGCGGCATGTCTGCATGTGTACCAGTGTGCGCAGAAACAGAAATATTAGAAAAATTGTAAGCATCACCATTGGCCAACTGGGACACGATGGAGATGACGGGCCTTTCTTTGCCAAAGACCGGCAAGTCGTTGGAGATTTCGGCTGTGATATCATAGATTTTCATTGTGTGCCTCCTTAAACAAATCTACTAAAACGTTTACATACAACTCGTGCTCTACCTTGTGCACCTTTTCTTCAAGGGTTTCTAGGGTATCGTCTGGCAATATTTCAACCCGGCGCTGCGAAATAATAGGCCCGGTATCTACACCTTCATCTATATAATGCACCGTGACACCTGTATAACTTGCGCCGCTGCTAAAAGCCGCATTTATTGCATCCATGCCAGGGAAATCCGGAAGCATAGACGGGTGAATATTTATGATTTTGCCGCTATACGCACCCAATAGCGTCTTGCCAATGATACGCATATAGCCGGCCAATACAATAAACTCTACTCCTGCGTCCTTGAGTGCGGCCAAAATATGCCCTTCGTGGGCGGCGCGGTTGGCAAAATCCTTAGAGTTACACACAAATACAGGAACACCAAGCCGCTTTGCTCGCAATATGACCATTGCCTCGGGCTTGTCGCATACAAGCAACGAGACCTTTGCGTTTATTTTACCGCTTATAGCCGCAGTAGCGACCGCTTCGAAGTTGGAACCGCTGCCTGACGCAAAAATAGCTATGTTCTTCACTGTTTCACTCCTGTTCTATTATCACACATACAAGCCTTGTGCTGTAGTTTATAGTTTTAATATTTCGTTGGTGATAAATTGCCGGTACTCCTTTGGCCTGTAGCTCATGCCTGATATATGGGCCAACATTTCTGCTTTAGATACAAACTTTGCCCCGATAACTTCACTGTGGCCAAGGCATAACTCGCTTATTGCGGCATTTGTTTTTGCAATGTATACATCCACAATATGAGGATAATGCTCCCATACCATCCTCACTGCAAATATAATGTCGCCTTGTACATACAAGCCAATTTCCTCTGCAATGCCCCTGACTGCTGCCTCCTTTGAGGTTTCGCCAGCTATTACATGCTCTAATACCACGTCCCACCCGCCGGGCAAAAAGGTCTTGTCATATGACCGCTGTTGTAATAAGAACTCTAAAGTAGCATTGTATATGTAAATATGCACACCAAGATAAAATTGGCCATCTTGTAGCTGTGTACCCCTTGTGGCTGTAAAGCCGGTTGGCTTACCGTTCTTGTCCAGGATATCAAATAGCTCCATGATGGCCTCCTTTGAAATTAGTATAGATGTTGTACGCAAAAATTGTATCAGTATTATTTATGTCACACAAGCTGCTAGTACATATACAAGTAAAACACATGCAACACAGTGGGCCATGCTACATATTATATACAAAAAGGGCCTGCAAAGTATCCAGGAAATTGCATTCGCATCCAAAGGCCCCAACCTAGCGGTTTCATACCGAAACGCATATGTCATAGGAGGCAAGTCATGTTTAGAAACATTTTAAACCACCGACACTCTAATCGTCGGCCTCACCCACGGCCCCACCCCCACCCACGGCCCCATCCGCACCCACAGCCAACTCCGCGGCCCCACCCACATCCACACCCTCACCCACCGCGCCCAGCCCCACCTATACCCCCACCACCGCCACGCCCACCAAGGCCACGCGACCATGGGCCACAACCACATGTTATAGATATCAACAAGGCCACACTACAAAACAATACCTACCGCACGGCCCTGTGGACTGGTCATCACTTGCAGCTAACCGTAATGTGCATACAGCCTGGCGAAGACATTGGCCTAGAAGTACACCCAGATACAGACCAATTTATACGTATAGAAGAAGGCCAAGGCATGGTGCAAATGGGCCCATCCAGAAGAAACCTTGACTACCGCCAACCGGTATTCAACGACTTTGCGGTTTTTGTACCCGCTGGGACATGGCATAATATAACAAATATAGGGCGCACACCAATGAGAGTATATACAATTTACGCACCACCCCATCACCCCCACGGGACAGTACACGCTACAAAAGCCATAGCAGAACAAATGGAAAGTCATCACTAGTCCTAGTCCTAGTCTTAGTTTCTATTACGATGCATTAGTTGTATATAACCTCGCCATACTGGCAAGAATCCCATTATATTTTTTGGATTCGCAATAGGAGGCGAAATAATGTACAAACTACGTATCTTAAAAGAAACAAAAATCCTAGCCATAAGCCTAGCAATAGGCCTGGCACTTGCAATAAGCGCAGCGGCATACACATATGTATACTCTGCAACAACGCAGCGCGACATTGCCGAAAATGTAATCCGTTTTCATGTACTGGCCCATAGCGACGAGTATGTGGACCAAGTAATCAAAGACATAGTGCGCAAGGAGGTACTGGCAGAGTTTGAGTATCTGCTTAACTCGACAAGCAATGTTAAAGAATCACGTCAGCTACTTCAAGCAGAGCTACCGTCTATTCAGGCCCATGCGCAAGCAGTGGTGCATAAGCTGGGCTTTGACTACCAGGTAAACGCGCGTATAGACAAGACATTTTTCCCAACCCAAGTGTATGGCGAGCTGTCATTTCCGCCCGGTGTATACGAGGCGCTGCAGATATCAATAGGTGACGGTATAGGCAGAAACTGGTGGTGCCTAATGTTTCCACCACTTTGCTTTGTGGATATGACCGGTACAGAAACCGGCCGCCAACAGCTTGCCGACACCGTAAGCGACGAATCCTTTAGGCTACTAACCCATCAAGAACAAGACGCAAACCCAACCATGGAAGTACGCTTTAGGATAGTAGAATGGTGGCAAAACAGAAGAAACACAAACCACCCAACATCGCCCCATCCCGGCCAGATTATGAGCCGGTAAACGCTATAAAAAAACAGCCTTTTCTTTAAAAGAAAGGGCTGTTTTTGCTATATAGATAAATCTTAGAAACTGTATTCAACTTCTTAATCCCTGCCGTACCTGACTTTTTCATACCTGATTGTTAGCTCGCCAATATCTTCCTTATGATGGATTTTCTCTGCTATTTGGTCAGGGGTATCGTGGGGCATAACTTGCACGCCACGTTTTATATGACTTTTTACTTTTTTTATATAAGCACGCCTAACCGGGTGCCTAACCAAGCGTCTAAAGCGTGGTATAAGGTTGCTAAAGCCGCTCATTGTTATCTTTTCGTTGCTTATGCTGTATGTTTGTTCTTTCAAAACACGGATAGGTTTTTCTCTTTTTTCAAATTTATGCGAAAATTTCATGTACAGGTAAACCAGTAATATGATTACGCCAATTGCGGCCAAAACAATTTCGATTGTATATCCTTCTCGTGGCGTAACCATAAATGCATCATGGATTTCTTCCAATGTCAACAAGTCCGGAGGCTCTGACCCATCGTCTGTCATGCCAAACGGGGGGTTCCAGTTAATGTGTGAAAATAACCAAACAAAAAAAGTACCAATGATGGCAACTATCATAAACAAAACCCAAAACACCCTGCCTGTTGCAACCATTAGCAATGCACCTATGGGGGTAAAAACAGCAACAGCACCACCTACAGCTAGCACTACAGCAAAAACTAACAATAATTTGATGTTATTGGCAATTAAGCTGCCAACATGTCGCCTGCTATGATGCCCATTAACCACCAGGTTAAAATCCAAATTGGTTATATGAACATGGATTACAACAGCCAAAAAAATTAGCAAGGTAGAAACATGATAATACACAGTTGTAACAGTACTGCCACTATCATTGATTGTTAGCAAACCAAAAAACGCCAGATTAACAAATATGCCAAAAAAAACTACCCCAAACGGCAACTTCCATTGGTCTTTAAACTTAGTTGTAATAGAGTACATAACCGATACAGCAATAAACCCAACAATAATAACACGCGTATGAATTTCAATGTCAGGTATTAGCGAAATGGCGATAATAATCACATGCGAAAACAAGAAAAGAACCCTACTTTTAGATATAACAAAGCGCAATAAAGACAATAGTGAAAACGGCACCACCAGCAAGAGGTATATCACCGATATATTGCCTACTGTCGTCTGATAGAGATATACAACAACAGCAAAAATAAACAAAAACGCTACCAAGTCAACAAGAAGTGCCTTTATAATCCCACGCTTAGCCGTCACACTATCACCTCCAAAGTGCTTATATGCTCTGTTTCTAATAAATTATTGTCAATCCCAATCCCGGTCTCGCTGTTGTAAGGGATAACCATAAAACCAGACCCGCCTCTGTCGCGTAGCCCTTCAAACGAATCCAGTAAATCATTTTTGTGATATGCAGAAATAATTAAATATACAGCTTCGTAATCCATAATACTGTTGATATATTCTGACATAGGCGTTACTTTGAATGTAAGGTCTATACGTGCTAGGGCTTCGTAGATGGCGTATAAATGCGATGTGGATGCGCCTCCACGCAGGTTAACCAGCCCACCCCCGCCCCTGGTGGCTAAGTCTAGGTCCTGGCCGTTGGTTGTAAACGCTACATTTACATTGTCGTTGATATAATGCCCGGCAACAGAGGCTGCTAGGCGAATAGAATGCTCGAATAGTTCCCGGTCTGGGTAAGTGGTATAAGACTCTAGATTAAGAATGACATGTAGCCGCTTTGAAGAAATAGGCGCGTGTATATTGACCATCAACTGCTGGGCAATAGCTGTGGCTTTGAAATTAACGGTATGGGCCGGGTCTGTAGGTTGGTATTCGCGTATGCCTCTAAACTCAAATGGGTCTGGGTTTATTAGCTGATGCGAAAGTAGCTCTGCATCCATCCTCTTATACAGTACTTCTAGCTCGGATGCGTCTATTATTTTGGGGAAAACCACTAACCTGTTAACTGACCTAAAATCTTTAGAAAACTGCTTAGAATGCATGAGATTAGTAGCTGTAAGGGTCACCCTTTTGAAACGATATATCCCACGTCTGCTACATACAAAAGCAACCCTGCGGCGCACACTTTGAAACATCATCACAGAAAATAACTCGTTTTGACTTTTACCGTCACTGTCATGCTTGCTTTTTGTGGGTATATCAGCGGATGTATCTTCATCTAAAAAGATAAGGTTTCTTGACATATGAAAACTAAGAAACAACCACGGAAGTGGCAGGAACTTGCGGTTGGTTATATCTTGTGTCAGGTATATCTGTTCACCTTCAAACGCTTCTTTTGCAGAGAATTTTATGTTTACCGTAAGCCCTCTATCCCAAAACTTTTTGAATAAGTAACCTTGTAAAGCTATTAGCGCAAAAATAAATAACCCCATGTAGATGATGGTCATAAACATACCCCTCCTTCATACATATGGGTTGGATTATTTCCATACCTCTACCGGAGCCGTTACGTTTTCGATAATCTCACCCAATATAGAAAGCACCGTATCTTGACGGTTGCGTACGCCGCCTTTTAGCGCAATCCTGTGGCAGAAAACGTAAGGTAGAAGCGTTAGCACATCTTTAGGGGTTACAAAGTCGGCGCCATGTATCGCGCAATATGCGCGGGTTACACGCGCTAGTGCCAGCGCGCCACGGGTACTTACCCCAAGGGATATAGCGTTATGATCTCTTGTAGATTCTGTCAGGTCCATGATATAGCTGTATATATCGTCGTGGATGAATACATCCTCTACTGACTTTTTCATTTCCAGGAATGTCTTAGCCTCGCATACGGAGTTAAGCTCTGCCAGTGGCTCGTTGGAAATAAAATTTTTGAGGATTTCCATGCTCTGCTGTTTTTGGGGGTATCCCAGGTTTAGTTGAAGTAAAAAACGGTCCAGCTGCGCTTCCGGCAGCGGGAATGTGCCCTGAGTCTCTATTGGGTTTTGGGTTGCGATTACGAAGTATGGCGCGGGCAACGGGTATGTAACGCCGTCTACTGTGATTTGATGCTCTTCCATAGATTCTAGAAGGCCGGACTGTGTACGCGGGGTTGCGCGGTTGATTTCGTCGGCCAAGATTATGTTTGCGAATAGGCTGCCTTGCCGGAATGTAAACTCCCCAAGTTTGGGGTTGTAATAGTTGATGCCGCATAGTTCGGAAGGTAGAAGGTCGGGGGTAAATTGCACGCGCCCAAAGCTAAGGTCAAACGACTTTGCCAATGCCTTAGCCAGCAAGGTCTTACCGGTCCCCGGCACATCTTCTAGTAATACATGCCCACCGGCTATAAATGCCGAAAGGATTAGTTCAATCTCTGTTGTTTTTCCCAGTATCACGGTTTCGATATTTTTCACAATTGCGTTTGCTTGAATCTTAATTCTTTCCATTGTATCCTCCCGGTTTTAAATAATTAACCCTGAAAGTATCAAATCTTAACAGGCATGTCAAGCATTTAGAACACCAGC
Organism: Defluviitaleaceae bacterium; assembly: GCA_009785605.1. Lineage (GTDB taxonomy): Bacteria > Bacillota > Clostridia > Lachnospirales > WQUN01 > WRAN01. The sequence goes on from WQVY01000025.1 coordinate 13,892, forward strand.
ATCAAGATAATCGCGGTCAAGTTTAAACACGCACTTACTAGTACTATAAGCGCCATGGCATAGGGCGGCTTAAGCCCTGCCTTGACCAGCCTAAAATGGATATGGGTGATGTTGCTGGTTGTGTCTGGTTTGTGAGCTGGCTGCCTTGCTAGTAGCCGCCTAACAACAACCAACACACTATCAAAAATGGGCACACCCATAGCCAATATTGGTATCATCACAGATATTACCGTGGCTTGCTTAAATGCCCCGTGTAGGGAAATGGCCGCAAGCAAATACCCCAGCAAATAAGCGCCAGAGTCCCCCATAAATACCTTGGCGGGCGGGAGGTTGTGCCGCAAAAATCCGGTAATTACGCCCACAAACAGCACAGCCATGAAAGCAGAATCTGACTGGTTCATGGTAACGGCTACTATAAATAGCGTACAGCCAGACAGCATAGCAAGTGACCCTGCAAGCCCGTCTAGCCCGTCCATAAAATTAAACACAGTAACCAAGCCCACAAACCAAAGTACAGTTATTACAAATTGCAGCCCGATATGAAAGTATACATAGTTGTCTGTAAACGGATTCATAAAACCTGTGAAGCGTATGCCGGCGGCAAAGGCCAGCACTGCCGCCAATATGTGTATCATCAGTCGTGGCCATACGGGAAAATCGCGCCCACGGGTTTTAGAAAAATCGTCTATTAGCCCTATGCCTACAATCATGGTTGCGCCGGGGATTAGCGCCCATAGCCCGGTTGTGTCCATTGAGCCGCGTACCATGTTGGGTAAAACAACCGGCCCTACCGCCACAAAAAGAATAAAACCCACAGCGAAAGCAATAAACATCACCAGGCCCCCTGCCATTGGCACGGGGAAGGTATGCTTTTTACGTTCTGTGGGTTTGTCTGTAAAGTCTAATTTTGCGGCTAGTTTTGAGAAAAGCGGCATTAGTAGTAATACCGTTGTAAATGCCATTATAAAGGCTACTGCGTATATCATATGAACCGCACATCCTTTTTCGTTTGTATAAAGGCATTAATATGCCTTATGGGAGGTTGTTGCGTAGTACATCCATGATTTGTGTAATGCCATCTGCTTGCTTTAGGGCGTTCATGTTGGCTATAAATATTTCCCGTTCATTATAAAGCAATTCCAGGTCATTTAGCAAACGTTCTGGTGTCATATTGCTTTCGGGTAATATCCGCGAAAACCCTTGAAGCGCGAATGACTCGGCGTTAAGGATTTGGTCGCCCCGGCTGGCCTCCTTGGTTAGCGGGATTAGCAAGTTGGGCATTTTTAGGGCCAAAAGCTCAAACAATGTGTTTGCCCCGGCTCTGGAGATAACTACGTCTGCCAGTGCAAATAAGTCGGCTAGGCCTTCTTGTACATATTCGAACTCCGCATAGTCTGGTGAGTTTATACCGGAGAGGTTTCCTTTCCCGCACAAATGTATGATTTTGAATTTAGGGGTGAGCATGGGCAACGCTTCCCGTACACAGGCGTTGATTGCGGCTGCGCCTTGGCTGCCGCCTGTTATCATTATTACTGGTTTATCGCTTGTTGTGGGCCAGTTGCATAGTTTTAGGCCTTTTTGCTTGTTGCCGGCAAGCAACTCTTGCCGGATGGGGGTGCCGGTTAATACGCTCTTACGTTCGGGTAGGTGTGTTAGTGTTTCCGGGAAACTGACGCATATCTTGTTAACAAATGGCTGCGAAAGCCGGTTTGCAAGCCCCGGTGTTATGTCTGATTCATGTGTTATGCTTGGCACCCGCAGTATCCTTGCGGCCACCAGTACCGGCACAGTAACAAATCCGCCCTTAGAAAAAATAATATCTGGTTTTATTCGCCTTATCACGCCTATTGCGTCGCCTAGGCCCTTAATTACACGAAAAATGTCTGTAATATTCTTTAAATTCACATACCGTCGTAGTTTGCCGGCAGATATGGCGTGATAGGGTATACCTGCGGCTTTTACCAGGTCACACTCTAAGCCGTTTTTGCTTCCTATATAATGCACCTCGAAACCTTCAGCCTTCAAAGCCGGTAATAATGCCAAGTTGGGGGTAACATGTCCGGCTGTTCCCCCGCCGGTAAGAATAATTTTTTTCATTTTTCACCCGTTTTGAGTTTTTATTATACTTTTACAGATGGCCTGTTATAATATTATCATTAAATCTATGCATCCTGGCAAGGGAAGGTACCTTGACCTATGAAAAAGTTAATTGCCTGTTGTTTGCTCATATTATTGGTTGCGGCGTGCGGGCGAGGGCCCGTGCCGGATAATGGCTATCCGGAGTATACACCTGCCCCACAATATGAAGAAGACGACTATACAAATCAAGAGCCGGCACATGTTGATGCCCCAGGCTTTGACCGTTTTGACCATTATGACATAAGCCTTACCATTGACCCGGCCACACGTACCGTGACAAATGGCATGTCACGTATCAGGTTTACAAACCGCACAGGCGACGATTTAAGCGAGATCGTGCTGCGGGTTCCTTTGAATGTCTTTAACGAGAGTGCGCGGCACTCTTTTAATGAGTTTGAGGAAAGTGTTTTCCGCCATGGGCGGGATTATGGATATATGGATATCCAATATGTGACCGTAGACAACGAAGATTTAAACTTCGAGCTCGACGGTACTGTTTTGCTATTGCACTTGGATATGCCACTGGCCCCGGAAGCAACTGTGCAGCTTGTGTTGCAGTACAGCGCATACATCCCCATGATAGCCCACCGCGTGGGTGCTAACCAGCAGGCTATGTGGTTTGGGATGCTACTGCCTATGCTGGCTGTATATGGCGATGATGGGTGGCTTACCAATGAGTTGTACCCGGCCGGCGACCCATTTGTGCTAGAGATGGCCAATTTTATCGTGGAAATAACAACCCCGGCAGATTACATAGTTGCTGGTACTGGCATAAAAACCGGCGAGATACCAGTAGAAGATACCGATACCCGCGTTACAACATTTGTGGCCAATAATACCAGGGATTTTGCATTTGCCATATCCCCGCACTTCCAGCAAGAATGGATAAGTACCGAAAGCGGGGATATCCACCTATATTATTTCACAGAAGACCTGCCGGTAGACACGATTTTGGAAATAGCCAGGCTAAGTATGGATTATTTCTCGTATAGGATACGACATTACCCGTTTGACCATATTCGTATCATAGAAACGGATATGTATAGGGATGTGATGACGTTTTCTAATGTGATATTTATTGATACATCAGCCCTTACAGAACCTAACCATGAAGCGCTGACCCGTGCGCTTGGCCACCAGTGGTTTTTTAATGTTGTGGGGAGTGACCCTGTGGCAGAGTCGTGGCTGGATAAGGGGCTAATACGGTATCTTACCGCGCGGCTTATTAATAACCGGCCGGCTTTGCTTTTGACTTATATGAATAATATATATGCGGGTGTTTCTGCCCGCGAAGATTTATATCTTTCCAACGGATTAGGGGCTTTCGAAAACTGGCAAGACTACTACAAGACCCATCATGTCAAGGGGATGCTAATGTTTAACGCACTTAGCAACCACATGAGTGATGACATGTTTTGGGAGCTTATACGCCAGTATTTCCAGACGTTTTATTTCCGCATAGCAACCGGGGCAGATTTTATTAACTTGGCCGAAGAAATATACGGCAATAGCCTTGCAAGCTTTTTTGACGAGTGGTTTATAGGCGGGGCAGTGCCACTACTGCCAGACAGGCAAAGACTAGACACTCACGCGACAGAACATGTAGAGGATGAAGAACGCCAATGAGAAAAAGATATCGTGAACCGGTTTTCTCCGGTGGTTTTACCGCATTGTTGCTTGTGATTATACTTGTGGGATGCGGTGTTATTTTTTTTGTGTTAATGGGTGATGGTTTTAGAGATGGCATTGCATCTCTAAGGGCACCATATAATTATGGCAGTGAAACGGGCAGTAATGAAGACTATGTACCCAACCAAGATACATTTGAAGGCAATGCAAGCATTGATGAAAATCAGGAGCAAGATAACAATATGGGTGATACTTATATAAGCAATGACACAACAGTAGATGACGATATCTATGATAATGAAATTGCTTATAACGATTATGACAGCGCGGACACAACCCCCGGTACTGGACTAGCGACCAATAATACCGGTGATATTGTGTTGCTAACAGAAGTGGAAAATACTTTGCTGCCATGGTATTTGAAGCTGGTAAACCGGTACAACTCCCTTGATTATTATTTTTATCCACAGCTTGCATATCTTGGTGTGGGTGGTGGGCATAGGTTTGATGCACGAGCTTATAGGGCGCTGCTTAATATGTTAGAGTCTGCCAGGGAATATGGGCTCAACCCTGTTGTTGTGTCTTCTTTTAGGTCTGTTTCGCGGCAGACGTACCTTTTTAACCGGCAAGTACAGCGTCATATAGACGCCGGATATAGCGCAGATGATGCCTTCGAAGCCGCAAGGCGTGTTGTTGCGTATCCTGGTACTAGCGAGCATAATCTTGGGCTTGCAGTGGATATTGTCTCCAGCAGTTATACTAGCCTTACAGCTTACCAGGCATATACGCCTGAAGGGATATGGCTTGCGGCCAACAGTTATAGGTATGGTTTTGTACTGCGGTACCCGTATTATCAGCAGCATATAACAAATATTATTTTCGAGCCGTGGCATTTTAGGTATGTAGGGGTTGCGGCAGCTACAGAAATGTTTGAACGTGGGTTGGTACTGGAGGAGTATGTTAGCGAAAGGTTGGCTCAGTCCCAATGATTACCTTGAAAAACATTAACAAGACCTTCCGCATAGCCAAGCGGAAGGCTGGCTTTGGCAGCGCCGTTAAGGCGCTTTTTTCGCGTGAGTACGAGTATGTACATGCGCTGCGGGATGTAAGTTTTACTGTGTCTGATGGCGAGATGGTAGGCTATATCGGCCCCAACGGTGCCGGTAAGAGTACAACCATAAAAATAATGTGTGGTGTGCTTACACCGGAAATAGACGGTGGTACATGCGAAATAAACGGGCGCATACCATGGAAAAACCGTGTAGCACATGTGCGTGAGATAGGTGTAGTTTTTGGCCAGCGGAGCCAACTGTGGTGGGACGTACCGGTTATAGACAGCTTTGAGCTGATACGCGACATATACAAAACAGACGCAGCTACATACAAGCGTAACCTTAATGAGCTGGTAGAGTTGCTAGAATTGTCTGAAATTATAAAAACCCCGGCACGAAGTTTGAGCCTTGGCCAGCGTATGCGCTGCGAAATTGTAGCATCACTTTTACACAGCCCCAAAATTTTGTTTTTGGACGAGCCTACTATTGGGTTGGATGCGGTTTCTAAACTGGCAGTGCGGCAGTTTATCAAGAAGCTAAATGCCGAGCACAAGACCACAGTCTTACTAACAACCCACGATATGCAAGACATAGAAGCGCTAACACAGAGGATAATCCTAATAGGCAAGGGGCAGATACTAATGGACGGAAGCCTTGCAGAGTTAAAGAAAAAATCCCCAACAGGGGCCAATGCAGAAGAAATGGTAGCGGCATTGTACAAGGAGTATGAAATATAAATGCACAAAGACATTAAAATGGTTGTCACAGACTTAGATAGTACACTGCTTAGAGGAGATAAGACAATATCTGCCTATACAGTAGATATATTGCGCCGTTTGCGCGATATGGGGGTAAAGCTTGTATTTGCCACGGCACGGCCAAGGCGTACGGTTGTACAATTTTTGGGGGATTTTGCTACAGATGCGCTAATTGTGCACAATGGCGCAGTTGTTTATGTAGGTGATAAAGTGCATAGCCACCACGGCATAGCGTCGGATGTCAAAAGCCAAATACTACAAACTATAAGCCTGGATTACCCAGCGGTGACACTGTCTGTAGAAATAGAGGACTTAAACTACTCAAACTTTGATATGAAACTTGTGTGGGCATACGACGATGGAGTAATGTGCGACTTTGCGGACCTCCCCAACAAGCCAGCGGACAAGATAACAATAGGCGTGTCCTGCCACGAAGATATTGCAAAGTTTTCTTCATATTTGCCGGATGATTTATACATACAAATGTGTGACGGCAGGTTGGGCCTGGTCATGCACAAAAATGCTACTAAGTGGGCGGCCATACAAGATGTTGCCGCATATTTTGGCATTGCAACCACCCAAGCCGTTGCTTTTGGCGATGATTATAACGATATAACCATGCTAAAGGGGTGCGGGGTTGGCGTTGCCGTAGCCAATGCACTAGACGAAGTAAAGGCCGCCGCCAACTATATATGTGCCTCCAACGAAGATGATGGTGTGGCTAAGTGGCTGGACTCAAACCTACTGCGATGAGGGTGTTGTCATAGGTAACAAACTCACCGGTTTTGATGATACCGATAAAGGTTTTTGGGAAGGGAGTCTAACCGCATGGGTAGCATCCTGGCAATTAATATAAAACCCTACCTCGCGCTGTTTCGCATACGTTTTACTAACAGCTTGCAGTACCGCGCAGCGGCGTTTGCCGGGCTTGTAACGCAGTTTTCGTTTGGGTTTATGTTTATCTTGGCCTTTGCTGCGTTCTACCGCACAAACCCAGATGCCTTCCCTATGACATTTCAGCAGACAGTGTCTTACATATGGCTGCAACAGGCCTTTCTTGCGCTGTTTTTTTTGTGGTTTTATGAAAATAGCATATTCGAGTCCATAGAAAGCGGCTCTATTGCATATGAGATGGTGCGGCCTATGGATTTATATAGCCGCTGGTATAGCGTGACAGCCGCAAACCGTATTTCGCGCACGGTATTGCGCTGTGCGCCTTTGCTTGTGGTGGCACTTTTATTGCCGCACCCATATAGGCTGGTAATACCCGGCGATATTGTGCAGCTTGGGTTGTTTTTTCTTAGTATGGTACTGTCTCTTGGGGTGGTGCTTTCGCTTTCTATGCTTGTCTATATATCGGCGTTTTATACGGTTAATGGGGCAGGTACGCGGCTAATTATTGCGGTTATGTCTGACTTTTTGTCTGGTGGTATTATTCCTATACCGTTTTTCCCTGGTACTGTAAGGCTTGTTGTGGAGCTGTTGCCTTTTGGCTCTATGCAAAATATGCCGCTGCTTATTTTTAGTGGGCATATATATGGTGTGGCGGCTTTACGTGGTATTGGCTTGCAAATATTCTGGATTGTGGTGCTTATTATTATTGGGCGGCTTTGGATGAGCCGGGCACTTAAGCGGGTAATAACGCAAGGGGGTTGATGCGATGAAATTGTATGCTAAGTTTTTCATGATGCATATAAAAAGCCAGATGCAGTACAAGACCTCATTTGCCTTTACCTTTGTTGGGCAGTTTTTTGTGGCGTTTACTGTGTTTTTGGGTGTCTATTTTCTTTTTTTGCGTTTTGATGCTGTGGACGATTTTACATATCAGGAAGTGCTTATTTGTTTTGCGGTGATATTGCTTGCCTTTTCTCTTGCGGAGATGATTGGCCGGGGGTTTGACCGGTTTCCTATGCTCTTGGGTAACGGTATGTTTGACAGGGCACTTGTGCGGCCGCGCAATATAGTGTTTCAGGTATTGGCTGGTACGATAGAGTTTACACGGCTTGGCCGCGCTTTGCAGGCTATTGTGGTTTTTGCATACATTATCCCCACCAGTGGCATAGTATGGACATGGGATAAAATCCTAACATTGTGCTTGATGGTTGTATGCGGCAGTTTGTTGTTTTTTGGGCTTTTTCTTATATATGCGGCGTTTTCGTTTTTTACGGTAGAAGGCCTGGAGTTTATGAATATCTTTACAGATGGCGGGCGCGAGCATGGCCGGCTGCCTTTTTCTGTGTACGGCGACAATGTGCTTAGGTTTTTGACATTTGTGATACCGCTGGCGTTAGTACAATACTACCCGCTGCTATACTTGTTGGGGCGGGAGGAGAGTATGTTTTATGCTTTTACCCCTGTAATATCGCTGCTATTTTTGCTGCCATGCTATGCATTATTTAGGTTGGGGCTGAGCAGATATAAATCTACTGGGTCATAATTTCGGAAGAAGTCTAATTATGTTAAAATAACGCATCAAAAGGAGGGCGTACATGAAAACGAGATATATCATGTTGTTGCTGATACTTACCGGTACACTATTTAATACCGCTTGCAGCAACAAACCCACAGAAATATTGGAAGCACCACTGGCACACGGCGCTTTAGTTACATGTTTGACAGACACTGACTTGTCGGACACTGACAATGCAAGCACAAGCGAGCCAGATGACACTGATACATTGGCAGCTTTCCCCACCATACACATCACATCAGAGCTGGACCCGTTTGTCCAAGAACGGGAGCTGTGGCACGATGGCACAATCACACTAGGCGGTGCCGGTATATTCGACTTTGATGAGGTAGATGCCAGGATACGTGGGCGTGGTAACTCTACATGGTGGAACGGCCAAGACAAAAGGCCTTTGCGCTTCCGATTCAGACAGGCCAGGCCCATGATATCGGATTACGATGCGCGAGATTGGATTTTGCTGGCCAACCAGTTTGATAGGTCGTTACTGCGCAACTACACGGTATTAAACCTGGGTGCTGCGTTAAGCGGATTGGGTTTTACACCCGTGCCACATCATGTACACCTGTATGTCAACAGCGAATACATGGGTGTATATCTCCTAACAGACGAAAGAAACGTAGGCACTGGGCGGATGCAGCTACAATGGAACGAAGACCCGGCTATAAGCGACTACTTCCTGGAGCTGGATGCCCGTGCACACCTTACCGGCATACTAGACGAAACATATATTGACGTAAACGGCCTACTATATGACCTGCGCTGGCCGGATGACTTGAGTCCGCAGCATGTAGACTATGTAAGGGATTACCTGGCCGCAGTAAGCCATGCCATACGCACTCAAAGTTTTGACGATATACTGGCATTAATAGACTTAGACTCCTTCGTAGATTTTTATATTGTTCAGGAGTTTACTAAAGATGTAGACGCAAGGGATTTAAGTACATTCATGTATATAACAGGCACCGGACATGAGCGTAGGCTTTTTATGGGCCCAATATGGGATTTTGACCTTGCGATGGGCAACTCTGCATACCAGCCGCTTGGGTATGGGCCAGAGGGGTTGTATGTGGCGGTATTCAACTACTGGTATAGGTACCTCATGAGTAGGCCAGAGTTTTTTAGCGCTGTACAAACCAGATGGAACGAAATACGTGACGTAGAAATCCCCCAAGCAATAGAGCATACCCTGGCCACAGCCATCCGCTACCAAAGCGAGTTTGAGCGTAACTTCGAGCGCCACCCGGCCGTCATGGGGCGGCAGCAGATGCCAACCCCCCGCGAGATATTAGAAATTGATTATTTCATGGGACATGTAAACCATTTAGTAAACTGGCTCGAAGCCCGCGCAGCCTGGATGGATGACTTCTTTAACGACAGGCTACCGGATTTTGACCATATGTGGGCATTGGTAGAATACCAAGAAAGTACCACCCCAATTAGCATAGCCGTGAATGGTGAAATACACGAAACCAACATCTCACCCATAAGCATGCATAATAGGATCATGATTGCCCTAGAAGAACTAGAAGCTATATTTGGCATAGAAATAGAATATGATATAACGCCAACGGGCAATATTGCCATGCAGCATGGCAATATTTCTATCACGCATCAAGCCGGGGACCTATATATTATGGTAAACGGCGAAAGAATAGATTTTACAATGCCAACCGCGATACTAATAAGGGGCCATATTTTTGTACCACTGCGCGTGTTTGCGGAGGCTCTTGGGCATGACCTGGGCTGGGATGGCTCTACTCGTACTGTAAAAATAGAAATTTAACCATAATAATATGGGACTGTGTATAAACAACGCCCCCTTTATCGGGGAATTGTTTATGCACAGTCCCTGGATAGGGTATAGCAATGAACCGGATTACTACATATTTGCGGCGTATCAGATACCACGGTACGCCTCGTGCCGACTTTACCACCTTGTATGATTTGCAGCGCCTACATTTACATGCCGTCCCGTACGAGAATTTGGACATCATGCGGGGCGTGCCGCTATCCCTTACTATTGAAGATTTGTACGACAAAATCGTGCTGTGCCGCCGGGGTGGATATTGTTTTGAATTAAACGCGTTGTTCGCATGGCTTCTTAGGAGCTTGGGCTTTGCCGTTACAGACTGCATGGCCCGCTTCTTGCGCGACGAAACACAAATACCAATGCGGCGGCACAGGGTGCTAATGGTTGCGTGTGCTGGTAGCGAGTATTTGTGTGATGTTGGGGTAGGGGGTGTAGTGCCAAGGAAGCCGCTGCCCCTAACAATAGGCAAAGTAAGCGAGCAAAACGGAGAAAAATATATACTAGAAAAGGACGACTTCCTGGGGACAGTCTTACTTGAGTGGCGTTACGATTCCTGGCGCAAGGTATATGCATTTACACATGAGCCCCAGCTAGAGCAAGATTTTACCGCTATATCATATTATTGCGAGGCGCATCCTGATTCGTTTTTTAAGACACAAGACATGATACATATTTTCACAGAAGACGGCCGTAAATCTGTTGCCGGTAGAGAAGTGCGGATTTTTAACGCCGATGGGGTAAAGGTCCATAAACCCGTTACAGAAGCAGCTTATCATGAGTTGCTAAAAATACATTTTGGGATAGTACTGGTCTAAATCAGCGTGCGGAATATTCGCACACATAACATTGCCATAAATTTAATATTTCGTTTTCATCATAAAAAAACTAATATAGGCAGCAAAACCATCGCAAAAAACCGTTAACCGAAACACTCATTGCACAAAAAATCCCCATACATACCCTGCAATACGTCGTATAACCCACATAAAATCATATATCAAGCGCAAGCGCTTTCATCCCCTGCCATAAAAATACATACTGCTAAGCAGTTATTTTTTTGTTGATTTGACCCTGTGTAGTGGAATATTTTTTTATTGACGCTACCACACCAGCAATATAATCTTTAGTAGCAACATATATCCTGTAGTAATTTCCATGCTTTGACTACATATAAGAGGAGATGACCTATGTATACAAATGTCCGCCGGGCTAAGTCGCGCTGGGCGCGTACTAAGTACATTAGAAATATTTTAATTGTCATGGTGTTTTTGGCTGTAATTACAGTGGCCGGCGTTTTTGGTAGTAATAATACAGCCACAGACGATCATGCATTTGATAAAGAGCTTGGCTTTGATACGGAGCTTTATTTTGGCATGACTATTTTAAGAGGGTGGCCAATAAGAAGTATATTGCCGCTTAACCCTGAACTTACGGGCTATAGTTTTTCCCACTGGTCTAGCACTCCAGATGGGGGGGCGTTTGACTTTTCTACACCTATTTTAGACGAAATGACTTTCTATGCCGTGTGGGATGGGGGAAATAGCGCTGCAAGTTATGTTTCTTATGGCGTATATTATGGATATGACACCTACAACCATGTGGTTAATAATTTTGGTTTTGTTGCGTATAGCTACGATGCCGGATATTACTACCCAGCATACAACCACTATGCGTATTATCATAGCGCCCCCACCTATGACTACTACAACGCGCATGACTATCCTGGGCACGGACCTGCATATGAACATTATGCATATCACTATGATGCTCCTGTTAATGCTCATGACGCTGTATATTATTCTCCTGCATACGAACACGGCGCGTATTATAATGACGCTCCTACCTATGAATACTTTGCTGCAAACGATTATCCTACATATGAGCACTATGTAAATAACGACGATACTCATATCTATATCAATGAGAACGACAAGATTTTTGTAAGGTTTAACTGGAACCATGCGAATCACATGGAGATACGTGCACAAGAAGCAGCCGAAGCGATAAGAATCTATGAGGAGCGAATACACTTAAACATTGCACCCGTCAATGCTAATGCCTTTGCCGCAGCAGAGGAATATAGTTCACATGCACCATATGAAGAAGCGCAGATGCCAGAAATAGAAATGTTTGGCGGCTATATACCTATTATGCCGCTTAATGCCACAGTAAGCGATATAGGTAATTTAAGGTCACAAATAGCCAGTAGAGGCGGTAACAATACCCCATGGACGATTTTTTTGAACTGGGGGACGGTGACTACTACAACAGAGGAAGCAATTTTGGTACCGAATGGTGCAAATGTCATATTGCAAAGTGTAGGCGCTGCAAGGCCTATTTGGCATCAACACTATCCGGGCTCGCTGTCGCAGTTTGGTGATGAGGTACGGCATGAAAGGCATTTTAGAATACAGATGGGGGGGACATTGACTATCGGCAACATACAACTTAGCCGGGCAAGTCAGGATCCTTCTACTACTGGCGGCGGTATACGTGTGTATGGCGGCGGCCGCTTGTATGTTAGTCACAGTGGTGCTTTATTTCAAAATAACCGCGCAATACAAGGCGGTGCAATTGAGGTCAGTGCCGGTGGCAGAGCAACAATAAGAGGCGGAACATTTACTGGCAACGTAGCTATCGGTTCCGGCCAGGCTAGCGGCGGTGCCATACGTGTGGCTGGTACCATTGGTGGAGATAACAATGGCTACTTAGCTTTTACTCGACAATACCCGACACATATTTACGATAACCACCAAACAGCAAGTTCCGGCGGTGGTGTTACAGCCATCCTTAATGCGACACTAATTATAAGCGGAGACCAACCTTTATATATTACCGATAATACGGCCTTCACCAATGCCGGTGGGCTGATAGCAGCCGGTCACCTTCATATTTCCGGAAGCGGCCCAATTATCATAAGAGACAATATTGCAAACGACAACGCCGGTGGTATGCAGTTTTCGGGCCCAGTCGGCCAGTTGGGTTTTGTGTATATTTCACCCCTAACGCCAATAGATATTTCAAGAAACACTGCCATAAACGGCAATGGCGGCGGCCTTACTGCTTCTAGAGGGGGTTCGGGCTTAGATGAAAATATCAATACCCTGCGGTTGAGTGCAAATGTTACTATTACAGGCAATATTGCTGGTAATAGTGGAGGTGGGATATACCTATCTGTTGGAGACATTGAGTTAAACAACACTACTATTACAGGCAACACCGCAGGTATAAATGGCGGCGGTATAAGCATGATTGGTGGGAACATTACGTCAAACGGTGCTACCATACATTCAAACAGGGCAAGTGTTGCCGTTGGCGCTCCCACGACAGCAAACACCGGCGGCGGTGGGGTTAGTGTTGAAGGTGCTAACAGCATCTTTACAATGAACTCAGGTACAATTGGTCACCCAGATACCACAGCCATTAACGCATTTAGCAACCGCGCCATAAGGGGTGCCGGGGTGCGTATTATAAACGGAACGTTTAATTTTAACGGAGGCAGTATTTTATATAACGTGACAACCAATGTCGAAGGCGGGACAGTGGCACTAACAGACGGCCGTGGCGGTGGCGTGTTTGTTAGTAACACCGGCAACTTTAATATGAGCGGCGCAGCAGCTACCGAAAGGCTCATAAGAAACAACGCAGCAGACCTTGGCGGTGGGGTTTATATACGCGCCGGTAACTTAAGAATAGAAAATGCAAATGCACATGTACAGGCTAACACGGTAACAGCTGCGGCTTCCGGTGCGGGTGTTCATCAGGTTGGCGGCACAGTAACAATGTCGGCCGGTAGTATCCGCAATCACAATGCCCAAGGCACAGCAGAGGGCTTGGGGCTCAGTTATGGCAGTGGTGTGGACATGCGCGGCGGCACGTTTAATATGTCTGGCGGGGCCATAACAAGCAACCGTACAGGAGTAGCAAACATGCCAGGCGGTGTAAATGTTGAAGCTACGGCTATATTTAATATGAGGGGAAACAGTACCATAGGCGGCTCGGCCGAACATATGTGGAACCAAGGCACAACAGGTGGCGGCGTGCGTGTGGCCACCGCAGGTGACCTTGTTATTCCTCCTATTTTAAACATCCCTGGCGGTGCCTTTAACATGGAAAATGACATTGGTGAAGGCGGTACCAGAACCATCAGCCATAACCGGGCAACTGTTTCTGGTGGCGGTGTACACGTTGCTACTACCGGCAGGTTTTTTATGCGGGGCACGGCAGGTACTTCCATTATTAGTCATAATGAAGCCGCCGGTGTAGGGGCAACTGATGGCGGCGGCGGGGTATATGTAAATGACAGCTCATCATTTGTAATGGAGACAGGTTCGATCTACAACAACCTGGCCACCCGTGGCGGAGGCGTTCGCGTACAAAGCGACGCAACCTTTAATATGTCAGGCACAGGCACAACAATCCGCAACAACCATGCAACCAATGGCGGCGGCGGGGTATATGTGGCCACCAATGCCACAACCGGCACTACCGGCTTCCATATGCAATCGGGCACTATTTATATAGAAGCCAACACAGTTGGCAATGACAGCGGCAACGGTATCCATCAAGCAAGCGGGCAAACAACTATGGCCGCAGGTACTATACGTAGGCACAACGCCACAGGCGGGCGCACTGCCCCTTATGGTACCGGCACACCCTTTGGCACAGATGGCGGAGCAAGAAACAACGGCAGTGCAGTGGCCATACGCGGCGGTATCTTTACGATGAGCGGCGGATACATGACCAGCAACCGCACACAACTTGCCGGTGCGGCCGTTATAAACGGTGCGGCTGTTACCGCAATAGATACAGGCTCTACATTTATCATGACCGGCGGCACCATCGGCGGTGAAGGCAACCTTGGCAACGACGGTGTAAACGGTGCCGTACTTGGACGCGGCGATAGCATTATTGACATATCCGGTGGCTTGCTTACAGGCAATAGCTCCACCCATGCCGGAGGTGCAATTCATATTAACAATAGTCTACTAACAATCTCTGGCACTACAATTATAGAAAATAACCGGGCTGACATCGGCGGCGGCGGTGTGTGGATACAATCCGGTGGTGCTTTCTACATGCACGGCGGCACGATACGCAATAACCGCTACGACCTTTCGGGCGGGCCTGTGGCCGCTGGCGGCGGCGTGTATGTTGGGTGGTCTGGCTCGCCGTCTACTTTTACCATGACAGGCGGCACAATAGGCGCCCCCCGTGGTTGCGACGATAATTGTGAAGACCATGTTAATCCTTTAAACTGCGTGCCTGATTTGGGCAACCGCGCAGTAAGCGGCGGTGGGGTTTTTGTAAACAACGGGTCTAGCTTTTACATGCAAGACTACACCCCAAGTGGCGGCGGCGCAGCAATCCCCGGCACAGGCCTAATAATAGGCAATTCAACTACAACCGGCTCTGGTGGTGGCGTGATGGTCACAGGAGCGGACAGCTCGTTTGATATGTCTGCCGGGACAATAGAATATAATCTGGCACCCGGGCCAACTTCTGTTGGTGGAGGTGTTGCTGTTCTTACTGATGCAACTATGGATATGTCTGGCGGGACAATTGAGTACAACAGGGCCGTCCATGGCGGTGGTATCGGCACGTTCAGCAACTCGTATTTAACCATGTCCGGTGGCACCATCCGCGATAACACAGCCCTTCATGGTGGCGGTATTGAGGTAAACGGCGGCATGACTCTAACCATGTCCGGCGGTTACATTTACAATAACACAGCAACCGGCAACGGCGGCGGCGTATGGGTCATCACCGAGAATGCAAATAATTCTAGTTTCATCATGCACAGTGGCACAATAGGTGGCCCACGCGGCTGCCCAAGCAACTGCGCTGTCCATGCTAATTCAGAAGACTGCGACCCTGACCAAGGCAACCGCGCCATAAACGGCGGTGGTGTCTGGGTTGGTAATGCTGCAAACTTCAACATCCATGGCGGCGGTGTAAAACGTATCACAGGCAATAATGCTAATTATGGCGGCGGTGTATATCTTGAATGGCAAAGCACTACAAGCAGAGGCCAAATGCGTATGCAAACAGGTTCATCTGGCCTACACATAACCAACAACACAGCCGCTTTTGACGGCGGTGGTATATTTACAGAAAACCGCCCCAACCCATATGTAAACCCCGTACCGCTGACATACTATCAAAACCTTACGTTGATAGGTGTTAACTTTAGCAACAATACAGCGTCGACATGGGAGACACCACCATCTAACGCGCTGGCCATTATCCCATCAACGGCGTTTGCTACACCCGTAAGTATAAGTACCCACCCATTAAACAACTACGATATCAACTACGGCAACCCAGGTATCGTGTTTGAGTTTACAAAGACAAATAACATACTCGCCCCTGAAACAGGTACACCGGTACAGGGTGCTGTGTTCCAGCTTTTTTCATGGGACACTGCAAGTGATTCATGGGTAGAGTCCGGTGCGCAGGTGACTAGTGGCGCGAATGGTTTGGTGACACTTAACCTCTCCGTAACTGGGCAATATCGTTTAGTTGAGGTTATTCCGCCCCCTGGGTTTATGCCGTTATTTGGTTACTGGCTGGCATCTATAAATAGTGTTACGCATGTGGTTACGTTTACACCTGTTAATGCGAATCCACCATTCGAATATTATGATGGTAATTGGTATGTAGGTAATATGCCAGAGTTCCAACTGCCGCTTGCAGGAGGGGTGGGCCGCAACGGGTTCTTCTTCACGGGCTCTGTATGTATCATTGTAGGGCTTGGGGTTGTAATGTACCTATATGTAAAATCGAAAAAGAAACTGTACTCATAAGATGTAATTGGCTTTATAGGTTTATTTTAATACCGACATAACTTAAACAGTCCAGCCTGTCACCCGTTGCCCTGAAAGAGAAAAGCGTTGAAGCAGCTGCTATCTTCGGCTCAGGCTGGACTGGGTATACCATAAGATGGTGAAAGCCATAGCGATATCGCTTTTGGCCCAATCATCAAAACTGCCGACTTGTAGTCCCATATCAATTATGCTTCACTCAACTCTACCAATGACAAACCCCCTGTAAACATAGTGTTTACAGGGGGTTTGTTTAAGCGCGAAACCAGATTCGAACTGGCGACCCTCGCCTTGGCAAGGCGATGCTCTACCACTGAGCCATTCGCGCGTATAAAATTGTCACAAGCCGCTAAAGCATCGTATGATAGCGGGTGGCGGGAATCGAACCCGCGTATCAAGCTTGGAAGGCTTGTGTTCTACCATTGAACTACACCCGCGCAATCCTATAAAGAAAGCGGCAATGCCCAGGGGCGGAATTGAACCGTCGACACATGGATTTTCAGTCCATTGCTCTACCAACTGAGCTACCTGGGCACAGAAAGCGGATGAGACGAACGCAATTATAAACCAATGAATGGAATGCGTCAAGCATTTACGCCACTTACATTAAATACCATGTGCTGTGGTTGCCATATAAGCTGGCAAACCCGTTGGATGTATTTCCCGGCACATCAAGATACAAGCTGCTGGCGCAACATATGTGATATGTGATAGCGTAAAATACTGCATTTAGGCACGTGTCGAATGTGGTTGATGAAATGTTTCCGTTATACTACAAATATATGTACACGTTGACATTTATGAAAGATTCGTCATAATTAGATACAGTTGTCTTGCACTAATGTTTTTTCCTATTCGACATATTATATAGCGAATTAATTTGAAACAGTCCAACTTGTTGCCTAAAAGCGTTGCGACGCTATTATCGGCTCTGGCGGACCTGTTTCTCGTTTAATTCGCTATTATGCACATATAGCAATATTGGAAATACCTGCAAGCATGCAATGAGAGGATGAGCTGTTATGAAAGTGCGGTTAACAAATTTAAAAGTAGTGCTTAATGATGGGATACGCATATTTGCTTTACTAATGGTTTTGGCGGCCACGGCAACATTTGCAGTTTTGGCGCTTGATAACATTAGCGAATATGAAGACTATAACAGTGCATTCTACGACTTCTATGTCCAAGGAAATGCCATACATATCGAAGAAGTTTACAGTTACGACAATGATACGGTATCCCCATACACATATTATTACAGCTATGGTAGCAACGACGTGCCAGGGTACTCTTATGATGCAACGTATTACCATATGCCACATGGATATGAATGGCACAGTTATGACTATTCCCCAGAAAACGATTTTGTTGACTATTGGCCAGATTATGGTGACCATCCTACATATGTAGATTATGACTATGATTACACACACACAGGCAACAACCAAAACGAGTACATGCAGGGCGATATTTATACAATGGGTAATACACCAGTATATGAAGAAATTATGCCGCTTGGTGCCGGGCGGACAGTTACGTTTAATGGTAACCCCATACCTATGCCGGCTGGGCACGAATCTTTTCAGACAGGCCCCAATGGGGACCTTGCAAGCCACCCTGCATTTGGTGGGATGCCGCTTCTTCCAATTTATATTGGGCGACAGTTTATGTGGTGGAGCCTTTACCCAAGCGGGCTTGACGCAAATGGCGACCCTTGTGTTGTTTCGTATTCGCAGACATTTGGCCCGCACACATATGTCCCACATGATATGACTGTGTATGCGGTGTGGGGTGACCCAATTGTTTTTGTTGGAAATACAACCACACTCCCCATGAGTGGTGAATATTTTGATGTACAAGATAATCCCAATTATTTCGATAACCGTTTTGTCCCCCGTGGTTGGACGCTCAACCAAACTATAGCCTTTGGTGCACCTGTTGTACCCCCAAACAACCCGAGTCGGCAACACAATATATTTTGGGGTTGGTACAGTATACCTATCAGCAGTGATAACCTGGAATATCCGGCCCCTTTCCCTGCTGTTGCTGTAGATGGTGACACCGTCATAACCGGCAACACTAGAGCATATGCACGTTGGCGGCTTAACACTCACTTGGTAATGTTTGATATGAACCACGACAATGCCGTTTTGGCTGTAGGCGAAGCCGCAAGGCCAAACCGCCTATACCGCTGGGCGCTTCATGGGAGAAGTATTGCTGACTCTGGCCTAGGTGGCGACGCTACTTTTGGCGAGGGGGGAATTGTAGGCATACCCATTTCGATGGACGGCTCACCTTGGAACTTCCCCATTTCTATCCCCAATGCCATAGAACGGCAAAATAACTTGCGCCCATGGGTGCCCAACTATCCGTTTGGCCACCCAAATCACATTCCGCGTTCAAGTACGGATTTTAGAACACCATACCCAAGTGAGGAGTTTGTACGAGGGACTGCCGGTGGGCTTATTAACGCATACGCCGGTACAATGTGGCCACGTTCTGCACCGGCCGTAGAAATGGAATCGGGGACGCGTGGCCGGTGGACACCGCCATTTGGGGCAACAACCGGAAGCAATGCTTCCGAACGGAACAGATATACACTAGAAGGCTGGTGGACAACACCATACGGCTGGAGAAATAACACGCCTGGCAACATCGTAAGCCAGCGTTTTGCCCCTGCCGGCCGCGCCAACACTCACATCTCCAACAACTATCACCCAGACGCATTACATGCCGAACATGCAAGGCCAGCTGGTTTCCCCTTTGGCCTTGCAAGAACTGTGCCCGATTCACCATACGGTGCCGGACATCCGGAGCATATAAACAATCCCCCAACAGGCATTGTTACTGAGGATATGACTGTATATGCAAACTGGGTATATAGGGTCACATTTCACTTAAATACTGCATCCAACCAGGGCCAATCACATGGCGTTCAAGGGTTTTCTTTGGAAGGGACTACTGGTTTTAACCCAAACCTAAGCAACTTCACCAACTACCGTGATATCCTCCCGCACCTGCCAGATCCACAAAGGACCATTGGCCAAAGTGGGCAGCGTGTGCGTGCCACCCCAGGTGGGGGATTTTCCGCTCACGAGCCTGTTATTGCGGGATTCCCGCCAAATCCAACCCGGCCCGGCCATTTCTTTAACGGCTGGTGGGACAGGCCTATAAACCCAAGAAGGAACGACCACGCAGCTACTTGCCCACAATGCGATACAATGGAAGACTACCCTGTCAACCACCATAATGACGCGGTAAGGATCACCGCCGATATGCAAATAGACGGCAGTTTCACGGCATATGCCCACTGGACATTTCCTAGTGCGGATGACTATGTATATGTTATTTTCCATCTTAACCCTAGGTGCAATGTAACCGGTACTATTGGGGCTGTCGCAACCGAACCTGCCGATGAAGGCAAGCGCGGTTATGCATACTGGCCCACACACCGCCCATATTTTGCTTATCAAAACGATCATCAACGCTTCTTTTTGAGCCACCGGAGTATTGGAGTACCGGGTACGCTAAATCATGTGCCCGGGCCTGTAAACCTTCCAGGGACACACACAACTATATTGGAACGGAACCATAGATACACCACTACTCACCATAACTTAGAGTTTGCCAATGTTGCGTACGAAGACCGTTACGCCCCAAGCATAATACGGCAACGCACATGGAATACCCC
>WQVY01000026.1 GCA_009785605.1 Defluviitaleaceae bacterium
GATTTTCACCACTTTTCGTTGGCCCCTCCTTGCTTGCCTTAATGGCAAGCCGCGTCAGAGCCGCCTCAATTGGCAAAAATCTGTCACGAAAAGTCACCATTGTCGGAGTTGAATACAGCTTCTGATATATCACTATCTTTAAGCATACCTGCATACCGGAAAATGCAATTTCTTGTATGCAGGTATTTTTATGTCGCGTATTTCTCCAACGTATTGACATTTTCTAAGACATATTCTAAGATTACAACGATTCACGCCCCGGAATCGAAAAAGGAATTGAAAAAGAACAAAAAATTTAACAATCAATGTCGTTTCGAAAGAAACAACATCAAACAGCATTGTGTAAAAGTTGGAGGTATTCATGCGCACCACCCATATCACAAAGCCCCTGGAAGTAGAGCGTAAGTGGCTGGTAGTAGACGCCGAAAATCAACTTCTGGGCCGCTTGAGCTCACAGGTAGCTCATATTTTGCGCGGCAAGCATAAGCCGGACTTTAGCCCCTCTGTAGATTGTGGGGACTATGTAATCATCGTAAATGCAGACAAGATCCGCGTAACCGGCAAAAAATTAGACCAGAAAACCTACGTGCGCCATACCGGTTGGATTGGCCACCGCAAAGAGACAAAACTCAAAGTCGTACTTCAGCGCAAGCCAGAGTACGTACTATCTCACGCAATAAAAGGCATGTTGCCTAAGAATAACCTGGGCCGCAAGATGTTTTCCAAGCTTCACGTTTACGCTGGCCCTACTCATAAGCATGAGGCGCAAAAGCCTGAAGTGCTGAATATAACCACTTAAGGTAGAAGGAGATTTATTTTTATGGCAGCAGTTTCATATTATGGTACAGGCAGAAGAAAAAGCGCCGTTGCAAGGGTGTACCTGTTGCCTGGTAAGGGCGACATCATCATAAACAAGCGCGGCATAGATGACTATTTTGGGTTAGAAACCCTTAAATTAATCGTACGTCAACCTTTAGAGCTTACAGGCACGACCGCCAAGTTTGACATTAAAGTAAATGTTTTTGGTGGCGGTTACACTGGGCAAGCCGGTGCAATACGTCACGGCATTTCCAGAGCCTTATTAGAAGCAGACGGTGACTTCCGTGCGCCTCTAAAAAAAGCTGGCTTTTTGACACGCGACCCCCGCATGAAAGAGCGTAAAAAATACGGTCTTAAAGGCGCAAGACGCGCACCACAGTTCTCCAAGCGTTAATGCAGTTGTTCTCGAAAACGGACCCCCGGCCAAGCGCCGGGGGTTTTATGCAGGTGCAAGCTTTTGCCAAAATTAACCTTGTTTTGGAAGTAGTAAGCAAGAGGCCAGATGGGTATCACGAGCTAAAGACTATAATGCAGTCGTTGGCTTTGCACGATACTATTTCTATAACCACTGGTGCAATTGACATATCCCAAGCGTCCCATAAACATGAAGATAATTTTCGATTAATCTGCAGCGACCCTAGCCTCCCTACAGATGACCGCAACCTAGTAACCCGCGCGGCCAAATTCATGATTAAGGAATACGGTATCACTCAGCCAATAACCATAAGGCTAGACAAACGTATCCCGGTAGCGGCAGGTTTAGCTGGCGGCAGTAGCGACTGTGCCGCGGCCATCCTTGGCATAAACAGCTTACTTGACTTGAACATCCCACTACAACAGCAGGCAAACCTGGCCAATGTTGCATGTAATAAGACATTGGGGCATAGCACTGCCTCCTCATTGATGGAAATAGGACAAAACTTTGGAGCAGATGTGCCATTTTGTTTGATGGCCAACGCGTTATTAAACAATATTGGCACACCGCGTACTATTACCGGTGCAAGCAATATAAGCAGTGCAACTGCCTTTGCCGAGGGCATAGGTGAGAAGCTAACACCTCTCCCACCCCACCCTCATGTGTGGATAGTATTAGTCTGCCCAAGCATACCAGTATCAACAGCAGAAATATTTAACCGGTGCAAAGCCGCAACAACAACTTCCGTATGCCCCGACATGATACATGCTATAACCAATGGCGATTTAACAGCTATCGCTAACAACTTCAAAAATGACCTAACCCAAGTAACTATAAAACTACACCCAGAGATACAAGTATTATTAGATGAGATGAAAAACTATGGAGCTATAGGCGCAGCTATGAGCGGCTCAGGCCCCTCTGTGTTTGGCTATTTCAATAACGAAGAAAGTGCTAAGAAGGCAATAATAAAGTTTCAAAATATATCAGGAAGGGCTTTCCTAACTTACATTCGGCATAAAGGGGGTGCGTGATGCCAAAAGATAAACAAACGAATTCCGAAAATGAAGGTTTGCAACAGCTACCTAAACCTATACAGCTAAACCTGCCCAGCTCACGCTCCAAACCAGCACGCCGCCTTCATGAGCCTGACATAAAAAATCAAGCCCCCCGCCAAGAGAAGCCTCCCCCACGAGGGAATGTACCCAAAAGCCACAGCGCTACCTCCGGCAAGCGCTATTTTGACTCTGCACAAAAAGCCTATGGCCAGCGCCGCCAACGCACGCCAAAGGCACCCAAGCAAAAACGCAGATGGTGGTACCACCCCCAGACCGGCCCAATATTGGGGCAGGGGGACAGATTATACACTCCACCACAACCAAAGCAGCCTTTCTTCCCCCCGCATATATGGCGGGTTGTGAGGCTGTGGCCCTTGATGATTATTGGGCTTGCCATTGTTGTTATGGGGATGATAAATGTATTTAGCTACAATGCGTGGGCTGTGTACTTAGGTGGCGAGCTAATTGGCCACATGTCCATAAACCGTGAAATAGAGCAAGAAAGTATCCATTATGATGCCGTACGCCACCGCAGGGATATATTGGGCGCAGATGAAGTACTAGTAAACGAGACGGTAGAAATCCGCACTGTACGCGCAGGCCGCCGCGAGCTTACTACTTCACATGATATGATAAGACTTATAAGTCAAAATTTTACTTACAGGATAATGGCCTCTGCCATATATCTTGAAGGTGAGCGCGTTGCCACACTAAGAAACGAAGCCGAAGCAATACATGTAAAAAATGAAGTAATGGCAAGGTTTATTAACGATGATACAATCTTAGAGCTGTCTGCGTTTGAGGAAGATTTTCAAATAAGAAGAATCGAAATAAACGCAGACAATATGAACGAAAACATGGACAACCCCAACGAAGTTATACATTTCCTAGAACGGCCAATACAAGATATCCACAACCATGTGATAAGAAGCGGCGATACTCAAGGCGCGCTTGCAGCATATTTTAACACCACAGTTAACATGATTGGCTACCTCAACGATATTGCGTCTGACGCAATATTAACCGTAGGCAATATCTTACGCATAGAAATCACCCGCCCACGGCTTACGGTTAGGACTGTAGACGAAATAGAATTTATAGAGCGCATACCCAGGGAAATTGAAACAATAAATAACCCAGACAAGCTATCGACACTGCCATACGAAGTAATCAACGAAGGCCGCGACGGTGAAATACGAGTGATACAGCGCATTACACGGCTTAATGGGGTACAAGTTGGCGTACCAGAGGAAACATACCGCCGCGAGCTAACAACCGCAGTGACAAGGGTAATAGAAGTGGGGACATTAGAATCAGCAATTCAAACACGATAAGATTGGGGCACAGCCCATCTAAAATAAGGGGGAAGTAAAATGGCAGAAAAAATATTAGTAGTGGATGACGAGACTAAAATCGTGGACATACTAACTTATAACTTGCAAAAAGCAGGTTATGAAACAATTGAGGCACATGACGGTGAAGCCGGGCTCAAGATGGCTTTAGAAGAAAATCCAGACTTGGTAATGCTAGACATTATGATGCCCAAGATGGACGGTTATGAGGTTTGTAGGCAAATAAGACTACAATCACAGGTGCCTATTATCATGCTTACAGCTCGTGTAGAAGAGACCGACAAGGTACTAAGTTTCGAGCTGGGTGCAGACGACTATGTAACAAAACCCTTCAATATTAGGGAAACCATGGCTAGGGTCATGGCCAACCTTCGCCGTAGCAGCGGCGGCCTTGCTAAGGAGCAACAAACCAATAATAAGCTAGTGTTTGGCGAAGTGGAAATTGACTTAGACATGCACGAAGTCACCCGAGGCGGAGTTCTTGTAGAACTTACGCGTAGGGAGTATGAGCTGGTAAAATTCCTAGCCCAGCGCAATAATCAAGTATTTTCACGTGAGCAATTGTTCGAAAAAGTATGGTGTTATGAACATTTTGGTGATATGCGTACGGTGGATGTAACCGTAAGGCGGCTAAGGGCCAAGCTAGAACCCGATGATACAGAGCCTACCTACATCTTGACCAAGCGCAAAGTCGGCTACTATTTTACAAGGGAATTTGGTGACGGGACCCCTAATGAATAGCATTAAGCTCAAACTAATAATTATTTATGTAGCGGTTGTTCTCATTGTCATGATTGTTAGCGGCACATTTATGGTGCGAAGCGTTCGTGACGATGAGATTGCCCTTACTTTTTCGCGCCTAGAATCATTTGCAGAGTCGCTGGAAAACAGGATTGTACGCGTGCATGAGCCTCATGATTTTAGGAGGGAAGACCTCTGGGTTATGATGGATGTGTATGATGTACAGGGCATGATTTTGTCTGATATAGGTTTGCCCATAGCCCCTATGGAATTTATTGAGCTCTTTAGCAACCAGAGCTTGATAGATGGCGCTATCTTGGCGGCTGTTGGGGGCGATATTGGTTTTGACACAAGAAGCCGGGCAATTAATACCGACCAAACAATGCAGCGGTGGCTGTCTTATGCCGTGCCGGTGGCTATTGGGAGTGACACATTTATTGTATACACCCGTATTAGCGCAGAGCTAATGAACGAGAGGATTTCTAGGACATTAACAAGCTTGGTTATTACTATACTAATATCTGTTGCGCTTACTGCTTTACTGTGGTTTTTCTTGGCCAACAGGATTACAAACCCCATCGTAACCATGATTGACCGGGCCAAGGCCATGGCCCAAGGTGAGTTGTCACAAGAAATCCCGGTCCATGGCAAGGACGAAATTGGGCAACTGGCTTATAACTTTAACCATATGGCAAGGGAGCTATCCCAGCTTGATACCATGCGCAAGGAGTTTGTAGCCAACGTATCCCACGAGTTGCGTACGCCTCTTACATCTATATGCACCTATACCGAGACGTTGCTTGACGGCGCGATGGAAGACCCCGAAACGGCGGAGCGCTTCCTTAAAATTGTTGATGACGAAGCCCAGCGCATGTCGTTACTTGTGACGGACTTATTAGAGCTTAGCCGCCTAGACAGTGCCCGTACAAAACTTGACCAGGATGTTTTAGACTTGATAGGCTTACTGCGTGTGACTGTCCGCCAAGGCCAGGTTTTGGCCGAGCCCAAAAACCAGACCATCGAGTTTGACCCGCCAGAGGAAGCTTGTTTTATATTGGCCAATGCACCGCGCTTTAACCAAGTTGTGTTTAATATATTGTCAAACTCTATCAAGTACAGCCCCGATGATTCTAAGATAAGTGTGTCTGTAGAAACTACAGATGATGATTATCGTGTATATATTAAAGACCAAGGCGTTGGCATACCCGAAGACAGCATACACCGCATTTTTGAGCGTTTTTACCGGGTGGACAAGGGGCGCTCACGCTCTATGGGTGGTACGGGCTTAGGACTTGCCATTGCCAAAGAAATTATTGAAGAACTTGGTGGCAATATTTATGCGTCCAGCGCTGTTGGCGAAGGGACAACCATGATTTTAAGGATTGATAAGTACATTGAAAAATGATAAAGATATGATAATTGGCGGTGTATGATGGAAAATACGCTAACAACTACACTAAGAAGGGCTAAGTCATTTTTGATTTTGGCCCTTGTTGTGCTTGCTATATATCAAACAGGCAGGTTGTGGTTTGTGCATATGGCAAGCCGCAATTTTTTTGATTATGTAACGGCACGCTTTGTCCCATCTATACCCGAAAGAAGCAGCGAATTTGTGCGGCCTATGCGGGTAGTACGTGGAGTTGGAGACGGGTTGTTTGCTATCCGTTATAGCGAGCATATGGACGAGCTGGCAAGAAACTACTTTGATATGGTAATAACAGAGTTGCTTACAAGTGGCCGCTTTATTGGCGTGTTTGAGACAGATCATGAGCGGATTTTATCGCACCCTGTATTTGTATATGAATATGCATTTGCTATGCCTGGGGATGTGTTTCCTTTGGCTTTTAACCCACGTGCCACTACATTTTTGACCGCACGCGGGATTAGTGTGTTTGAATCTGTAGCGGTGTGGCCGTCTTACGAAGGCCAGGATGTAAGAGTCTTTTTTATAAATGGCAGTCAAATGTGGGAGTTTGTGTTGGATGCAGCCAGGGAACAGTTTAGGGGCTATATCCAGCCTGTCTCACCTAACTTGTTGCATTTT
Organism: Defluviitaleaceae bacterium; assembly: GCA_009785605.1. Lineage (GTDB taxonomy): Bacteria > Bacillota > Clostridia > Lachnospirales > WQUN01 > WRAN01. The sequence continues at coordinate 6,430 of WQVY01000026.1, forward strand.
GTTTCTGCTGCTTTGCAGGGGTATGAATATTTACCTGCTGGCAGCTTTGTTGCGCGCAGCGGAGATGTAGGGTCTGCGTATTTCCCTGTTATTGTGTCCAACCCTTATCGCGCCCACCTTGGTGGTACTTTGCATGACATACGCAACCGTGTTGCGCATTTTTTTGATAACCCAGCTACTATTAATGAACGGGTTGCGGGGGATGGCGTGTGGACATTTAGCAATATCCATACGGTAGTGCGCTATTTTGGCTCAGATGTGCTGGAGTATTCTAGCTTCCGCCCGCGCCGCACTAGTACTGTAACCAGCTTTTTGGATGATTTTTCTGCTGCTTGGGCTTTTATTAATGATGACCCGCATGTGATAGCAGAAAACGAAGTTTTCCTTACGGGGTTTGAGCCTCGTGGGGCAGGATATGTGTTTTGGTTTGGGTATATTGTGGACAATTTCCCTATTTTGTTGATAGAAGGCTGGGAGGTATCTTCCGCTGATGACATACTACCGGCACCAATAGAAGTTGTGGTAGAGCAGGGGCGGGTTGTGCGTTATCGTAGGCTGGCCCACAATTTCCGCACAGATACGACACATAGTTGGCTGGAGTTGGACTTTGACAGGTTTATGGAAGGCCACGAAGGCCCGCTTGCTGGCCTACGCCTAGGCTACCGCATGACACCATGGGAAAACCGGCTGCGGGTAGCATGGTGGGGCTGGTATGAAGAAGTAGATGATTGTGAGTACAACTATGATTATGATAATGAATAGATATTAATGATGTATACAAAGGAGGTTATGCATGGAGTGGGAGAAAGCAAAATCATATCTTTTACTGTTTTTTGTATTGCTTAACTTGACTTTGGGTGGGCTAATTTTTATGGAGAGCCGCCGTTACAGGGTCACGCCTGAGCGTGAGCAGACCATTATTAATATCTTGGCGCAAAACAATATCACCATGGACAACAGACTACAGAGGCGCTTCCCGCCTATGCGGATGCTTAATGTCTCTGGTTTTTATTATAATACTGACGAGCTAGTGCGTATTTTTTTTGGCAATGCAACTGTACAGCGTACTACCAGCGCGCGTGGGTATGTAGTTACCCGCCGCCCGGCAGAGTTGGTGATTTCTGACGGGTTTATTTCATATACAAACCAGCGGGGGCGCGGGGGCATAGATGAGCTAACCCCAGCCGAAGCACAGCGCCTTACAGATGCCTTTGTGCACGCATATTGGCCGGATTTTAGGTTGGACATAATATATACCGGCAACGACTGGCTGCTACTTTCTTATAGGCAGGTATACCGCGGGCATATTATTCACTCTAATTTTATAGAATTTTTTGTTACCGAAGACGGGATAACACTGGTAGAGATGCAGTTTAGCCAGGTACTGAATTGGGAAAGTACTGACCCGTTGCCCATTGTATCCCCGGACGAGGCACTCCTGACTTTTTTGCAACGAGTACGGACCCCAGTTGCACCAATGGTTATTACCCACATGGACCTGGTATATTTCCAGGAAGAAGGAGGGACAGACCCGTACGTTACACACAGGGCTGTGCCTTTTTATAGGGTGTTTGTAGCCGGTGATGGCAGTGACCCATTCTTGATTAATGCCATAACCAATGAGATGATTAACTAGACATTTTATAGCCCCGCCGCCCCGGTTAGACCGGTTGCGGTGGGGCTTTTTGTGTGGGCGTTGAAACGCCTGTTATTCTGGACTTTGGACTATGCTTACGGCAGCATATCCCATATCTGCTGTGCTGTTAGGCCGCTTGCGTTTATTTCTATGACAATATCGTCGTACATAATAACTAAGGAAAATATATACCAGCCAGTGTCAACACTCATGTGGCCATCTATCCACACAGCTAAAGTTTCCAGCACCTCTAGTGTTAGGTCTTGTGCGGATATGGCTGGGATAGAAAAGGCCCTGCGTGCGCGGTGAGATTCGCCGTCAAACACTGGCAGGCTTTGACGCCTTTCTAGAAACTCTATGTCGTGAGCATCTAATAAATTTTCTCGATGGTGGAATCCTGCTCTTCTTATCATCCATCTTAGATGGCTGTTGGGGTTGCCGTCCCACCATGCGAGTAGGAAGTCGCTGTTTTGGCATATCCACCTGTTTACCAGCCCTATAGTCATGTCTGCAGGGATGTTGTGTGGCATGTACATGCCAAAGTCTGGGTCATGGCTTGCTTCTTCTAGGGTTATATGGTCGTTGCGCAGTAGTGGTATCTCTGGGTTGGCTAGTACGGTCAGGTCCGCAGCGCCGCCTAATATCAGGCTCGTTATTACTTCTTGAGCAAGGTAATGCATGTTGTCTGGCATGCCAAAAATGCTAACAAGATATCCTATGCCGTCTAGTACAAATACCGCATTGTAAAAGCCCGCTGTGTCGTGAGCAAGGATTGTCACAGGTACCCCATGCATATCAACAACCTGTGTATCGATATCCAGCATCCAATTAGTGCGCCCTGTAGTGACGCTATATGCGTACTCGCAACTGTTGACTTGGATGTTTATATATTGGCCATGCGTGTTTACATATTGGGCATGCACCTCCAACAAAGTGCCGTCGTGTGAATATACTGCCCGGCCTGTATATTTAGCGTCCAAGCTTGGGAAGACGTGAATAAATTGGTCGTGCGTAAGCTCATGTGAGAAAATCATAACTTCGCGCCATGTGTCACCGCCATCGTCGCTAAAATACCTGGGGCTTATGGGTTCTAGATTATTTGGCGAGATTCCACTTGGCTCGCCGGGTTGGTTTGTTAAGTCCTGTTCGCGTTCTTCACGCGGTGGGATGGGTGTGCCGGTTTCGTCTTCACCCGCGCGGTTGTGCATATAGGAACCGTTACCCCCTGCTATACCGCCGCCTTCATGGCCGCCTGGCCCTACCCTTGGTGGTGTTTGTATAGGTGTCCCGGAAGCCCAGTTTTCTGGGGATGCATTGTTGGTGCCATCTAGGCGAAGTACCTGCCCGTCTTGGCCATGGTCGCGTAGGTTGCGTATGGTGCCGGGCATCACCCACATACCCAGTAGTAACACAGCGGCGGTTGCCACAAGCCCGGCATAGCCCAAAACAGAACGGCTTTTGGCGGCTAGTGCCGGTTTTTGTCTTGCTTTTTTTAGTATCCTGCCTTTAAGGGCAGCGTCTGGCGTTATATTATCCATGTAGTTTATATAGTCTTTCATGTTTTAATTCATGCCTCCTTCGTCGGCGGAACAAATAGGTTGGTATGAAAATCCGCTTCGCGGATGTTTCACACTTACTCTCCTTTCAGATGCAGCTATGCGATATTGTAGGTTATTGCTCACCCAAAAAGTCTTTTAACTTGCGCCGGGCGCGGGTTAGTTGCTGGCGCACTGCGGACTCTTTTTGGGATGTTATTTCTGCTATCTCTTTTGTAGAATAGCCTTCGTAATAATACAAATGTATTATGCCGCGATACTTAGAAGGCAGCGCCATAATAGCCTGTACTATACCTAGCTGCCCGTCTGTCTTGGCTGGATAGGTATCTAAAAGCGGTACTGTACGCCGCCACCAGTAGGACCGCAGACGGTTTTTGCATAGGTTTACTGTGACCCTAATAAGCCAAGCTGCTTCATGGTCTGCGGATTCGAACTCTTGCTGCTTTTCGAATAATTTTATGAACGCGTCTTGCACTATATCCTCCGCGTCGGCCTTGGTGCCCATGATGGCAAGTGCCGTACGGTACAATTTGTTTTGGTGTTTTTTGATGACTGCTTCCATCCACGATGCATGGGCAAGCGGCTCTGCCGCGTGAGAGCCGACCCATGATGTGACAGGCTGTTTGCCATATGGCAACTCGGTGCAATCCGCCGGCCGGTTGGATTGAATCTGCATTTGTTTCACTCCCTTCACTTTATATACACTTGATGGGGGTTGAATGTGACATGATGTTATAAATTATTTTGGTGGAGTTTTATTTTACATAAAAAAACCCGCTCTTATTATTTGTAAGGGCGGGAATATCATAACATTATTATATCTTTGGTTTGTGGGATTAATGTGTTGCACTCTGCATTAGCACTATCTCTTTGATGCGGCTCTCTATTGCTCTAACTAGGGAAATACGTCTGTTTTCACCTATTAGCTCAGATTTTGCGAATATTTCCGTACATTCGTCACCCAGTCCATACAAAGCGTTGGGGACAAACCAGCTAAAATCCTTCACCAGTTTGATCTGTTCCATGTGTGTGGAACGGAACGGCTTACTCTTTGCCGGCCGGTTTACTATTTGTGAGTCGTGCCATAGGGATGTACCACTATCATATATTGGCGCAACGCCATGCCATACTAAGGTTTCAGCACTGCGAACAAAGCCAAAATTGTTGTAATGGCGGTCTGTGTTTGCAATGATATAATCCAATACCAACATTTTTTCCAATGCTTGCTGTACATTTGGGACGCCAAGTTCATCAGCACAACGTAGCATATGAACAAAGGCAGAGTCACGGTTATCTCTTGATTGTATCTGCGCAACCCTCCATGCAGGGACAAGTTCTGTTTCAGGTGTGATGAAGGTTTCACACAAGCTATATGGCAAGCCTTCTTGGAACGTGAGCGTATACGGGATATAGGGGATACCAAGCCTTTTCATAATCGCACATGCAATAAGCTCATTGAGTGGCTCTTGTTGATATGGGCCGCTACCGCCCTTCATAAGAATTCTTTTGCCGTCAGAAACAATCCATTTCTTACGTAGCCACCCATCAGATGTGTTATCTGGTGACATAAGGTTGACTTGTTCGTTATCACTAGGTTCGTGTCCGAACAAGATATTACCTACGTCTTGTGAAAAAGTATTATCAAAAAAATTTATATCTGCCCACTTCAAGTCCAAATCTACAGGAGATACCCAATATTGGTCGGACAAACTTAACCCATAGCATTTTGATAAAAGTTCCGTTGTTTGCAACAAATGCATTTGGAACAAAGCGGCTTGAATATTTTCACGGCTTGCAGGTATCGAACGCCCAACCCACCAATCGTTTAATTTCTTGCGTTCGGGCATACCTTTGCTGGGGCCTGAAACCCATGTTGTGCCAACCGGAATGTGAGCGATATTATGAATCTTTCCAATTTTTTCGATGACCCCACTATCATTGTCTATTACAATGTCAACAACAGGGATGTTTTTGTGCATTAGAGTGCAATGCATGAGTGCGCCCTCCTTCTAAGCTGTTCACCCTCCCAACCTCACGAGTAGCCACAACATCCACCCCAGTCCCAGCAGCATCCGCCAACACAACATCCCCTATCCTAACCGGCGCAACCACACTAACCCTATGCACAGCATCAACCACAGCCCTTATAGCCCCCTTGGGAATAGGCCGCGCGGTTTTTACAGACAGCATAGGCATAGCCCCGCCAGCAACCCTTACTGAAGTTGCAATATTGCGTGTAGGGTTTGTAATTTCTTCTTTCGCATACTGGATGCCGGCATTGCACTGGTGGCCAGTTACCTCTATATCACCGCCACTACACACAGTTAATATGCAGCCCACCGGGCAACTAATACATATTATTTTGCTATGTTTATTCATCACATGCCACCTTGCTCTACCATTACCGCAACCTCGCCAACCGGCATGTCAAGCTCAAACTCTACCCTTACCATCTCACTGGGGACAATTATCCGCTTTGTTATAGTTTTAACAACATCACCGTCAGCCAACACCTTAACAACCCCCGGTGCATACACACCATCACTGCGGAAGCTTATAACATAAGGCTGCGTACTGTCCGGCAATATAGTAGTAGGCACGGTATATCGCACGCCACTAAGCGCACGTACGGGTGTCCCCACAATAAAACCTTTATCGGTATCATCAAAACCGGAATTTTCGCCGCTTTCGTTTTCTACCCCCAGTACAAACCGTACTGCATTGGTAGCAGCCTCATATGCTTCCAGTGTTACATAGTCAACCAAGTCGTGGACATGCAACACATTGCCACAAGAAAAAACACCAGCAACAGACGTCTCCAACCGGTTATTGACCAGCGCCCCACCCGTAATAGGCGACAGCTCTACGCCTATCTTCTTAGACAGCTCATTCTCCGGGATAAGCCCTACAGACAATAGTAGCGTATCGCAAGGTACAAAGTGCTCTGTTTCTATAATAGGCTGTAGGTGCTCGTCAACTTTGGCCACATACACGCCTTCTAGTCTATTGGTACCAACTATTCGTGTCACGGTATGAGAAAGATACAGCGGGATATCATAATCATCCAAACATTGGGCGATATTGCGCTTAAGCCCTCCGGAATAAGGCATAATTTCATACACGCCCATTACCTTTGCACCCTCCAATGTTAGCCGCCGCGCCATTATTAGGCCAATATCACCACTGCCCAATATCACGGCCTGCTTACCAGGCAGGCACCCTTTCATGTTAACCAGCTCCTGCGCCACACCGGCAGTAAACACCCCCGCCACCCGCGCACCCGGTATACCCACAGCCCCGCGAGGCCTTTCGCGGCAGCCCATTGCCAGTATAATTGCATGGGCTTTAACAGTCACAAGCCCGTCTTGGGAAACATATGTTAGCTCGCGGTCTGGGGTGATATTTATAACCATGGACTCCATGGCAAAATTAACGCCCAGTTCCCGGGCCCTGTCTATCAGCCGCTGTGCATACTCTGGCCCGGTAAGTTCTTCTTTAAAAATATGCACGCCAAAACCATGATGTATGCACTGGTTGAGTATACCGCCAAGGTACTTACTGCGCTCTATCACCCATACATTTGTAAGGCCTTCTTCCTTGGCGCGTATCGCGGCAGAAAGCCCCGCCGGGCCACCCCCTATTATTGCTAGTTGTATATCGTTCACTACAGCCACCAAGCTTCTTTTTCATGGAGCTCGTCATCTGGTGTTGTGGCGTCTAGTTTTCTTAGCTCGCGGTCTTCTATAAACCCGTCCAAGATATCTTTAAGCACTGCCACGATGGGTATGGCAACAAGCATACCCAACATACCTGCATACGCCCCACCCACAGTAACACTAATAATGACCAACAGCGGGCTAAGAGAAAATGACCCACCCATGAGCTTTGGCTGTATGACATTGCCGTCCAGCTGTTGGATGGCAAACATGATAATTGCCGCAAAAGCCGCCGTGCCCAAGTCCTGGGTAAAGGCCACAACAACAACGGCCACCGCCGTACCAAAAATAGAACCAAAGTACGGGATATAATTTACAATCCCAAGCATAATCCCAAGCACAAGCGCAAAAGGCGAGCCAAAAAGGTACAGTGTTATAGCCATAAGCGTGCCCAAAATAAGCCCATCTATAGTCTGGACATAGATATATTGCCGGAAGTTGAAATTAAGCTTGCCGCAATATTTTAAAATTGTTGCTTCTTTTTTTTCGGAAAACACGGCCTTCAAGAGCCGCCTTGTGAAGATATTAAGCCTCTCCATTTCTATTAGCAGGTAAATAGAAGACACAATAGCAAGGAACGTCCTAAACACACCGGCAAACGCGCCGCCAAACCCAGCAACAATAGAAGCGGTAATGTCCGCAGGGTCAAAGTCAGCCACAAACTCTTGTATCATGGCCAAAGCCCCGTCCCCTTCTTCGAGGTTTAAATCAATAAACGGCAGGTTTAAACTGTTTACCCATGCAACCGCATTTTGCAGCCCCAACATATGAGTATCAAACTCGTTAACAAACTGGGTAATATTGCGTATAAGGGCAGGGATTATAAGGTTTAACGATAGCACAATAAGTGTGACCACAATAATCATAAGGATTAGCACAGCCAGTGGCCGGCTGCGCTTTATTATTATTGGGTTTTTTGTACGCTTAAGTAGGCGCTGTATGCCGCTGCATGGCAAGTTTAAAATATAAGCCAGTACAAGCCCAGTAAAGAAAGGACTAATAACCTCCCATATGCGAGAAAAAAACCCCAAGAAAATGCCAATCTCAGACACAACATGGAAGGCAATAATAATAGCTACAGCCAAAACAAAATACGGTACCATGGACTTGACAATCCTGGACTGGAAAAGTCTGTTCATTGATGTCTCCCTTACACTAATTTTCTAATTTCACTTAGCCCTGTATCCATTACAGAGTCTACACCGTTTTTGTAGTCATCTAGGCTAAGCTTGCACTTGATATGTGGCTGTACGCCTATGTCAATAAACTTTGTGCCATCTGGGTACGTGCAGTTGCGTGTGCAAATCCTAAAACTTCCCCCGCTTTCCAGCTCTACAAGCAGCGGCTGCCCAGTTGAGCCATAGCTGGCACTCCCCACTATGGTTGCGCGTTTTGCCTGGTCTAGCGTAACAAGGAAATCTTCTGCCGCAGAGCCTGTATTACATGACGACAAAACTACAAGCGGCTGGTTTAGTAAAAACGGGCAACCTTCATGGCTAACAGTATGTTTGCCCTCTACATAATACGAGCGCCTTGGGATTTTATATGCCATTTCAAGCCATTCCGAATATCCCCACTCCGCAACTATTTCATCATAGGTTTTATCACCAAAGTTTTGCCTTTTTCCCCATGCTTTATATGTCCCTATGTGTACCATTTTTAAATCACGGCCCGTCGCAAACTCACTGTCTATAAAAGCCTTTGCTACATTGTCGGCGTTACTCGAGTTTCCGCCGCCGTTATTTCTTACGTCAATAATAAAGCCTTTCATATCTTCAAGTATACGTTGGTTTGCGTAAAATTCTTCGCCTAATTGGTCATTGCCGAATGTATCAATTACTATAATCCCTATATTATCTTGTGTCTTGTATATCTTGTGAGATTTAGAGCTGTATAGCTCGTCATAATTACCGGTACTTTTTATGTTGTTATTGTAAGCCCAATTAATTTTATCACCTTTCACGCGTTTAAGTTTAAGGGTCCGGGTTACCCCGTTTTCTTCGACTTCCAACTCTGTTTCGCTGCCTTCTTCCCCGCGTTGTAGAATATTATTTATTTGCCAAAAGGCGCTATCGTATTTTTCGTGCCAGATATATGGCAGGATATTGGTTTGTATATAGTCATTGATATCAACACCGTTAATCTTGTTTACAGGCAAAAATTGTTTAATACCCAGTGCTTCATCCCCATGTGTTATCACATGTTTGCCGCCTATATAATCAAAAAATACCGGCAGGTATGCAAAATTATCTTGTATGGATTTAGGGAAGCCGATATCTGTATGGCCGTCCCGTAAAAGCGCAATAAACTTCGCAAGCTCCATATAATAATCGTACAAGTTGCCTGTGGCCAAGACCCGCGGCAGCGCGTCGCGGTATGCTTTATCCCAATCAAACGAGCTGCCCAACTTCTCCCAAAACGCAAAATTATACTCTGCTTCTTTCCAAATCAGGGATAACTCATAAATCTTAAGCTCATTTGAAATGTTTGACATGCCGCACCTCCGGATATTTTTATAGCAATTCCCCCTTTAAACGGTCTCGTCCGAGCCGAAAATAGCGAACGCTTCAACGCTTTTTCGGCGACAGGCGAGGCTGATTTAAAGGTGAATTGCTATACATTATAACAAACTATATCAAAATAAAAACAGCACCAGGTATGAATTTCTCCCTGGTGCTGCTTGGTTTGTGCTTTTATTTTACATCTGTTTATCCAAGAATAGTAATCACGTCATCCTCGCCAATTGTCAGGTAATCCAGCACACCTAAGTTTTGAATAATCAGGCCTTCGGCGCGGAAGGTTCCTGGGCTTACCACACGGGCATAGTAGTAATACGTACGTACCCTGTCAAAGCGGCCATTAAAATCGTAAAAGATAACGCGCTGCCCTTCGGCGGTTACATGGCGCCACTGCCCCGGTGTGCCGTCATTGCTACCAAACCGTGCAGAGGCAGGTACATGCACAAGCCCAGCAGGCAAGAAGTCTGTAATCTTGTACGAGCCGGTAAGCGCTCTTCTAGAGTAGTCTATGGTTATCTGCACACGCACCAGGTCACCCTGGTCGAATGTAGTGCGGGCAGTGTTTTCTCCAGCGCGGAAGAAGCTGCGTGTTACTGTAATATCTGCGTCCACAATCTCGACTTCGGCCAGCGGCACACGGTGGATAGATACCGCACCCACATCCCCTACTACATTGGTAAGATTAAACTCGTGCAAGTTTTGTGCGGGGATTCTTAGGGTAAAGCTCTGCCCCAGTGACAGGTCACGGGTTACTTCCTCGCCAAATAAGGTATATGTGATGCTTGCAGGCTGGTCGTTTACATGCTGGATTTCGTGGGTAATAAATGAAAGCTGTTGGATGTTTACCAGCAAGTTGTTTGTATGGTGTAGTAGTGTGTACTGGTGCAAGCCTATGCGCTCCGGCATGTTGAGCTGCGCGGCCAACAACGCGACTATAGAAGTAGCTTCTAGTATGTCTGAACGTGTTGTACCTACATATACACGGTAATATGGCGAAATTTGTTGGATATACGGCAAAATGCGGCTGCTGTATAGGGTCTGGGCCATATGCATTTCCCCAAGTGCCACAAACCCCAATGCTATATATGCAACATCTTGTACTGGCAGGTCTTCTACCATTGCATAGTTGTGCAAGTCCATGAGTACAGGCTCGTGCAGCATTGCAAGGCCATATAGTGCACGTGTCCTGTTTTCGGCGTTATCGCCTTCAAATATATTGTATAGGTAATTGCGCAATGAGTGTACGTTTATCTCGTCCATGATAAAGGGCATCAACCTTACCGTAACCGCCAGGTCGCTATCGGCATGCGGTAGCATGGCTATACCGCCGTTTGGCAGCTGGTAATCTTGTGGGTTAAAGCTGTCTTCGCCCACATACAAGCTAATATCAGGGAAGTACTGCCGTATAAGCCTGTTGGCCTCGCGCCGCATGACAAGGCCCTCTATACGTGCGCCGCGCACCCAGCGCATACCCATCAAATCCCACAAAAACTGGCTGCGCCCGCGGTCTGTAAAAGTTATGCGTGTTAGCCCATCCCTACCGGCTTCGAAAGTCGTATTTTGGGTTACGTCATATACTTCTGCAACATCCATCATCCGGTGAGAGTCTATAACTTGGAAATTGTGCCGCACGGCATCACTTAGCCCACCTTGGGTTATAGCACGGATAATAATAGAATGTGCGCCTTCCTCTACCATTTCCCACAGCGGGATATTCACACGCTCAAAAGCAGTACCTTCGGCTGTGATAACAATATCAGGCGCGGCGTAATCCCATACCTCGAAAGTCACACTTTCGCCGGCAGCTAGTGATGTACCAAAGGCATTTACGCCTAATGTAGGCTCGTCGCCCACAAGAAACACATTATTAATGGAATAATGCACAAACATGGGGTTGGTAACTCTAATATTGGATACATCATTGCCCGCGTATAAATCGTCGGATATACCAGAAACGGTTAACCTCCAAGACGTTATATTATCTGGCAAGCGGAAACTAAACGTAGCCACCCCTTGTGCGTTGGTCCTAATTGCAGCGAATATTGCAGTGTCTTCGAAAATTTCACGGATATGAGTTTCGCCCCCTGCGCCGTATCTCATGGCACTTGGCTCTCCAGCCTCGGCTTCTTCGGCAGCAAAAAAGGCATCATCCGAGTCCATCTGCATATCCCTAGCGCCACCCCAGCCCCCAGTCAAGGGTAGTACCATATCGTCATGTCCGTCGCTGGCAAAGGTTGCGTGTGTTGCTATATTGTGCTGCACCCCTGACGGTATATTCCTGTACAAGTTGAACAAAGTCTCTACCGCATAATCCCGTAGTGCAAACAATGCCTCGTCTACAGCTGCGATGTTTATATATGCCTGTTTTGGGTTGCCGCTTGTATCTGTGGCTCTAATGGTTATGGTTGCGGTACCGCTTGGGGTATATACATCTTGGTCTGCTGTGATATCCAGCACCAGTTCGCGGCTGTTGCTGTTAAAGCGCAGGGTTTCGCGCATCCCCCAACCAGAGTGGTAGGTGTGGCCGTTGAAATGCACAGCATATACAGTCGCATTTGGCAGATGTTCGTCATCAAAGGTAAATGTTAATGGGTTAACGCCCACACGGTACTCTAGTATGCCGCCGCTTGCTATAACAAATAAGAAGTTGCCGCGGTCCAACACTTCTGTACCGCTCATTACTGTCAGGGTTACTTCTTCGCCAATATCATAGCCTTCGCCCCACGGCCTGCCACCTTCTAAAAACGGCTCGCCGCTTTCGGCATTCATGAAAAAGTTCCACCAATCACGCCCTATAAATACTTCGTGCGATATCCTGCGGCCATTGCCGTCGGTTGTAGACATACGTGCTATATAGCTCTCACCATCGCGGTTGGGGACAGTAAAATCCCGCGTGGCTTCGCCGTTTGCGCCTGTTGTAAGGTTAAAGCGCTGGATAACTTCTTCGCGGCGGTCATGACGGTACCTGGGGACTACTACGCGCTCTATAAAACAATAGCGCTCGCCAATGCGTACAGGCACCCAATATACACGCACTATTTCCACCGGCAATGACTGTCCAGCAACAGGCCTGTCAAGGAAATCACCGCTATGCTCTGCCGTGCCGTCGTTTAACCTGTCTAGGGTAATTGTGTGTACGTTTACAGATATATTGGCATCTTCGCCGGTACGTGATGCTCGCACTTGTACGTCTATATCGTTTACAAACACTTGTACGCTTGCAGAGCGGTGTGTCCAGCCTATTTCTGGCAGCGTGGCTTCTGCGTTAAAGAACAAGCTTGTTTGCCCTTGCGCGTTGGCATCGGGGTTAATTTGCGCTATGGTTACTTCCATCTCACCGTCAATGTCTGTTGTGCCATTCCGCGCCCATATATCATGGCGCAATTGCCAGCCCCACAGGCTGTATGATACATCCAACTCTGGCACGGGCGTACCTTCGAAAAATTCCGTCCTGGCCGTAAATGTGACGGACTCGCCAACAAAAGCCGCACGCCTGTCTGCAGAGACTATCATCTGGTATGGCGGCTTAACAAAATCCTGCACCTCAAAAAATACAGAGCCCAGCACAATATCACCATGGTATATCGTAAGCCAATATGACCCAGGGTCAAGGTTGGGTAAAGCTATTTCTCCTGTATATGCCCCGCCACGTACATTAAAGGTCTGCCGATGCAGTGTATCACGTGCGTTGGACCACCCAAACCCCCAGCCCTGGGTTAATACAGCGGTTATATAGTTTATTTCTTCATTGCGTTCGCGGTTTTGCGCAAAGCCCCAAAAATGCAAGCTGTCGCTACGTTGGAACAAAGTCCTATCTAGTTGCAATGCAGTCCAGTATGCGTCGCTTGGTTGTGGGGAGCCCCACCAGCCACCCCACGGGTGATGAAGCCCTGTATACCTTGCATAGAAGATAATACAGCGCTTCCCGTCTGGGGCCGTGACAATTAGCATGTCATTAGCATCTGACATGCCACCGCTAAGCGTCACAATCCCGTTTGCGTCTGTTTCACCAGAGCGCTGCGTGTCATGTACTTGTGCGCCGGTGACGGGCTGCCCTGTGGTCATGTCGTTTACCCATATGAGTGTTGTGTCTTGGTCGGCAAATATTTGCACGGCTAGGTCGGTCACTTGCAATATCATCTGGTCGCTTATTTCGTTGTTTATGGAGGCATTGATTATATAAAACCCAGGTGGCAACGCATCCGGTAGATGGAAGGTTTCAAACCAGCTCCAGCTGTCTTGGGTTTGTGACTCGGTTATCACCATATCAGCTATCCGCGTCAAGCGAGATACGTCTACAAAGCTTTCGCGCCATGCAAACCATGTCCACCTGGGTACGGCCAGTAGGTCATGTACCGCATCTACTGCTTGTTCGTTGTCACTAAAACGGTAGACATCAATGTTAACAACGGGGCGTGTGCCGCCCCACTGGTAGTTTACCCTAAAGTTGATATGCGGCGGCTCAAAGGACGGATACTCTGTATAAACAGAAGCAAAATGAACAGAGTCTGTATGTTGGTTTTGCCGCTGCGGGTCATCATCGGCTGTCTCGAAAGAAAATACAAAGTCCTCGTTAATTATCTCGTTTGTGCCAGGCAAACCTATACCGGCAGTGATAGTAACAGTATAAAGTTGCCCCTGCTGTAGAGGGTTTGTGGGCATAAATACTGTTAGTGCCCCACGCTGAATAAACCGCCCTTCTACTGCGGGGTATATGCTAAAGTGCTCGCGTATGTCTGTATGACCTCTGGAAGAAAAATTAATTTCGATACCGGTATTGACAGGCACATTAACGGACTCGTGCCTAGGCAGTGTAGATGTTATTTGAAACTGCGCCGCGGTTTGGATTGCCCAGGTTATGTCCTCTGCACCGTCTTGCAGTAGCCGGAAGATATACAGCCTGTTATGGCCAAGGGCAGAAACGGGCTCAACCAGGAAATTACCGTCATCTATATGTGTCACGACCGGTAACGGTTGGCCGTCTATTGAAATTGCTGGGGTATAGCCGGCGGGTGCACCATACGGGATGGTTAGCACAAACGCGCTTGACACATCTACCCCCGCCGCACCAAAAACCTCCGGCACAAGGGTGTACCCTTCTTTGGGTATTTCAAATATGTCATGCCATGCCAGCGGCATAACAACGGGCATGTTGGCCCGTGAGTCTGCCGCACCCTCTATATACAGGGGCATTTGTGTCATGTCCAGTACAGGTGTTTCTGGAGGTGATTCAGCTTCGTATTCACCCTCTTGCGTTCTGCTGCACGCCGCCATAAGTAGGGCTAGTGCTGTTGTTAGCAGAATTATCATGAGTAGTCTCAGGCTCAGGTTTCGGATTTTCATTAAAATCATTCTCCTTCACATTTGCATGTATTGCGAGTTTTTGCTATTTATTATGCATAACGTGGGAAAATGTATAAGGTTCCGCCATGTGCTTACAAATTTTCATTAAAAATGTGCGTAATAAACTCCGTCGCACCTTGTATAAAGTTCATTTCACCTTCATATGTTCTTATCTTATTTGACGATATGTCTTGACGTTCTTTACCCTTATACCATGAGTTTAATATGATATCTTTCTGTTTATCAATTTCTGTGGAACTAAGTATATTAGGCACATCAATGCTTTGTGACTTTGAAAGATGACGCCAAAATTCATTTCTTCCTTCGTAAGTCAGAGCCAACTCGATATCCAATTTATTGCATTCTTGATGGTGTGTATTGCCATAGTTGACCTCTTTTAATTCATGAGCATATTTTAATTTGAATGGGTTCCATACATGTATGGTGTTGTGCAAGTCACCCAATATATGACAGCAGTAACCCAAGATAAAATCATGGTGCTCATTATATTTATTCTTGTTTAGAAATGCGATTATATTTTTTTGCCATCCATCGTAGTCTGTTATCATCCCCCATACTTCGTCACCGGTAATCAAATGGGACGCTTTTTTATACTCCGATACATAATTTGCTCTTTGATGTACAGCATCAGGGGCTATGCTACCTAAATAGAACTGTGGCAAGCTTTTGATATGACTGGCAAATATTTTAGATATATTTTCGGAAATAATTAGGTGCGTCATTGTAAATGCCATGTACCTTCCTCGCCTTCGTATAATCTTGGTTCTTTTATATCCTAAGTCGCTTTAGCCTCAAGCATGTATAAGATTTCATTACCTACATATTTGTGCCCAAGTAGCATAAACTTGCCCAACTCGCCGCTGGCCATTGCTTTCTCGAAAGCGGCTGTATAATGCTTAGACATGCCTTTCTCGCGGCCGCCCAGGCTTTTTAGGGGGTAGGTTATCAACAGGTAGCGGGTATTTAGCTCGCGGGCTAGTTTGTAGCCGCTGCCGGGCGCTTGGGCTTCCAGTACAGGGATGAGCTTACACATAAGTGCTATATCGGCTTGTGCATTTGGGGTATAAACAGCTAGGTCTTCACACAGGGCCAAGGACGGCAAGCCCAAACACACACAAAAACGGTTAATCAAAATTGCTACCCGCGTGTCTATATCGTATGCGTGGTAGGACTTTAGATTAACCGCTGTAGTTGGGCATAATTGCAAGTCGTTTGCCGCAGCCAGCAAATATGGGATCGAAAACGGGTTATAACCGCAGCCTATGTCTAGGATAGATTCCACAGGGTCTGTGTGGGATAGGATAAACTCATAAAACTGCGCATAGTAGGGCAAGCGCTCCTTGGTAGACGCGTGCAGGGATAATAATGATGTGGCAGTATCTAATATGAGCGAGGTATTAGAATTGTCGCGCTCTAGGCATTGCTCTAGCATGGTTATTGCTGCAGCCGCTTTTTTGTGGGCGTTGTCTTGGGTATAGGCCCCGTACAACTGGTGTAGTTTTGACTTTACGGCTTTTGTGCAGTCTGCGCTTTTTTTATGGCCTTTTTCTGTTTCCAACTGTAGCCGCGCTATTAGCGGCTGGTGTACTGAGGCGTATTTTTTTGTCACGATAGTATCTCCATTAGCATTGTATAAAACCGCAAATTGTGAATTGTCGCGAGTCTACTCCCAAGCCCGTCGCCTATGCTTAGCAGGTGCCTTATATACGCGCGGGAATAATTAACGCATGCATAGCAGTCACATAGTGCAGAAATAGGGCGCGGGTCACGCCGGTAGATATCATCCAGGGGGTAGATATATTGGTAAAAATCGCGGGTCAGGCCTAGATCTATGTTTGCAGGTGCTTCAAATTCTTCATTAAATACGTATAGCCGGTTGTGACGGGCCTCGCGGGTTGGGATAACACAGTCAAACAGGTTAAAGCCCATTTTTACACAGGCAACAATATTTTCTGGCTTGCCTACGCCCATTGCGTATTTTACCATGCTGCTTGGGATAAGCTCTGCTGTGTATGCCAGTATTTCTTCTGTCAGGTGCCCGTTTTCGTCTAGTGGCCAACCGCCAAAGCCAAACCCTGCGTAGCCCATTTCCAATAACGCTGCGGCGCATTGCTTGCGAAGTGCCTTGTCATTGCCGCCTTGTACAATGCCAAAAAGTAATGGTTTGTGCTTAGTACCGGCATGTTGCATAAATGTATCCATACACCGCTTGCCCCATTTGATGGTCACATCCACGGCTTTGGCTTGTATCTCATATGGGTCGCTTGGGTGGGTGCAGTAGTCCAGCGCCATCAAAACATCCGAGCCGTATGACAATTGGGACTGTATGCATTTTTCTGGGGAAAGCGTGGTTTTTTTACCGTCGCGTCTAAATATGATTTCGTTTGGGCGGATTTCACCAAGCGCGGCGTTTTCCCGTATCAGTGAAAATACTTGAAACCCGCCAGAGTCTGTGATTATGGGCCGTTCCCACCCTGCAAAGCGGTGAAGCCCCCCAAGGCTTTTTATTGTAGCGGCACCGGGCTTTGTCATGAGATGATATGCATTCATGACAAGCCCCTGCACTCCGCAATTTACAAGGTCAGCGCTGTCAACAGTACGCACAACACCTCTTGTAGCGTCTGGGAAGAAGGCAGGCAAGGGTACGTTGCCACGTGACAAGGAAAGGTTGGTCATTTGTTTCTCCATTCTAAGGCTTGTTCTTATTCATGCCACAGCTCTTTTAGCCGTAGCGTTGCGGCATATATGGCTTTTTTGCCGCCCGGTATGCGCAAGTTTTTTTGGGTTTCGTGAAGCATGTTTGCGGCATCTTTTAAACTACAGTTGTTGTTTATCATAATGTCAACCAGTTGCGCTTCCAATGATATTGTGGGTGCGGTATTTTCGGGCTTTGCTATTACCGGAAGCAAAGCTATGCCTGTATACTCGCCCTTTTTTGCGCTTGGGTTTTGCGATAATTCTGCCAAGACTTGTGCCGGCGTACCACGGTATGTCCGTTCGAATTTCTTGGTCAAGTCGTTGCAAAGGCATATGCTTGACGTGGGGTAAGACGCTTCCAACAGGCCAAGTGTCTTGTGAATGCGCAGCGGTGACTCGTAAAACACAGCCGGGATGCTGGTGTTTTTGTTAACGCCCGTGATATCCCCACTTGCCAACATGTCCCATACTTCTGCTTGCTCTTTTACTGTGCGCGGCATAAAGCCCAAAAATACAAACCGTGACGCATCAAACCCGGACACAGAAAGCGCCGCGGCTATGGCATTGGCCCCGCACACAGCCACAACTGCTATACCACACGCAACAGCCATGCCTACCAGCTTATGCCCAGGGTCAGAAATAGAGGGCGTACCAGCATCAGAAATAAGTGCGATATCCTTCCCGCCCAAAAGGGCAGACACAAAAAAATCGCCCCGCTTGTCTTCATTAAACTTGTGGCACGAAAATAACGGGGTGCGTATGCCAAAATGGGACAATAACCCCCGGCTATGGCGGGTGTCTTCTGCTGCAATCATATCAACACCAGATAGTACCTCCACCGCCCGCGGGGTCATGTCTGCCAAGTTGCCTATGGGTGTTGCTACTATATACAGTGTGCCGGGCATGAGTACCTCCTTTGCCGGTATGCGGTTTTGATATTATTGGTAAAGGCGATTTATAGCAAATCCCCCTTTAAACGGTCCCGCCCGAGCCGAAAATAGCGGACGTTTCAATGCTTTTTCGGCGATAGGTGGGGCCGATTTAAAGGTGAATTGCTATATTCTGGTTTTGATACTATTGATAAAGGATTTCTTCCGGTATGGGGGTCTTACCTCCATACTGCTAAGGCGCTATTATTCTATAATGATATCGTAATTTTACAAGACTTGTGGTAATCTTCCAATAGACATCATCTGAAATACCGAATTACAGGACGGTGGACCATGAAAAAGGTAGACATACTGGGCATACCCTTCGACGCCATGAGTGTAAACGAAGCCCTAGACCTACTAGAATCCTACTTAAACGAGTCACACAATCACATAGTAGTAACTCCCAACCCCGAAGGGGTCATGCAAGCCCAAAGAAACCCTGCCTTCCGCGAGGCATTGCTGGCTGCCGATTTGCGGCTGGCAGACGGTATAGGCATAGTACTAGCCTCCCGCTACTTGCGAAACCCCATCCACACCAGGGTCCGGGGTGTGGACACAATTTATGCACTGCTAGAAAGGTTAACAACAAAAGGCCAAAAGCACACGGCTTATTTCTTAGGTGGCGCACCAGGCGTTGCATTAAAGGCTAAGCTGGAAATGGAAAGCCGTTTCCCTGCGCTGTCTGTTGTGGGCCACCACCATGGTTATTTTAACGCGGACGAAGAAGCTGTAATCTTGGATGAACTAAACCGCCTAAAGCCGGATATAATGCTAGTATGTACAGGTATGCCCCGCGCCGAGATATGGGCAACAAAGCATAGGGATATACCAGCACGTATAACCCTATGCCTTGGTGGCACGTTGGACGTTATGTCCGGCAACGCAAAGCTGCCCCCACCCATTGTGCGCAAGCTTGGGCTAGAGTGGCTATACAGGCTGCTACGCCAGTCCAAACCCGTAAAAGGCCAACCCAGCCGTATAAAGCGGCAGTTGGACATCCCACGCTTTGTATTTGCAGTGCTTAGAAGTTGCCGTAAAAGGGGAAATTGACATGATAAAGAACATATTAAAGAGCGAACAAACCTCACGCTACATCAAGGACTATCTTATAATCGTACTTGGGGTTTTCTTGCTCGCCTACTCTGTTGTGGCGTTTTTCCAGCCACACAACATGGTAATTGGCGGGGTGTCGGGCCTTGGGGTTATTATTTCCGACTATTCGACCAGGCTGTTTGGCAGGGCAATTCCCTTATGGCTTAACAACCTGGCATTTAACATACCGCTTTTTGTAATAGGCGCGTTTACCTTAAAGGGCGAAAGTATAGTCAAGTCTGCGTTTGCTACGTTCTTTTTTACATTTGCGCTATTCGTGGTGCAATTCTTCCCGGTACCGGCCAATGACGTTGTACTGGCCACCATCTTTGGCGGCGTGATTTCCGGTGCAGGTGTGGGCCTGGTGCTACGCGCAATGGCAACCACCGGCGGCACAACGCTGGCAGGGGCAATAGTCCACAATTCACTTCTAAAGCATGTATCCGTCGCCAGAGTTATATTTGCCATAGACGGCACAATAGTTATTATTGGGCTGGTGGCCTTTGGCCCGGTCGCAACCATGTATGCGGTTGCGGCTATCTACGTCTCAACTAAGGTCATGGAAGCGGTACTTGAAGGTATGCATTTTGCCAAAGCCGCCTTTGTGATATCAGAAAAATCCGAAACTATAGCAGATCATGTAATGGCCAACTTAGACCGCGGCGTTACAGAACTTAAAGGGCGGGGTATGTATACCAAGCAGGATAAGAATGTTCTTATCTGCGTGGTAAGTACTAAGGAACTTATCAAGCTTAAACAGCTAGTTTCTGAAATTGACGCAAACGCATTTGTGATTGTGGCAGATGTGCGCGAGGTGCTTGGCGAGGGGTTTAAACCGCATTCGTAGGTTTAAAACCTGTGTTCAATTTTACTTCACCAACACAGGCACCCATATCTCCCAAGGATGCGATTCTGACCCAATCCCCTCACCCGTAGGCGCATAAAACCTCTCCAAATTTGGTTTGGTTTCGTCGCGTTTATACCCGCTGGATGGAAACCACTCTGTAAGTATACGGCCATAAGCCTCCGCCGTTGTGTCCCGGTTCATCACATTGGTAAAGGAGAATACAGCCCATGTTGCGGCCGGTATCTCCTCACATTTTTCTGGGGACGCCGTTTCAATGTTTTCATCTGTACCTACAAGTACTTTAACTTTCCCGTCCTGAGACGAAAATTGATACGCCGCAATAACAGCACGTCTGCGAAATTCTTTTGCTTCTTTCTTACTGGGTAGCGCGTCGGGCAACACATCAGCCAGGAACATATTCATTTTCAAGTCTGCGCTACTGTTGGTGATTGTACCGTCGTATGCGATATGCGTTACTGTGAGCATACCATCCGCACTCACGATTCCTTTTGCCGTACCGTTTGGCAAATCCATTACGAACTCACTCGTTTCCTGCGTGCCTACAGGTGTAGGTTCTGGCTTGGGTTTGGTCAGCCACATAGTTGGCAGAGTAAAATCCTGCATGTCCTCTACGGCATAGTGGGTTGCATGGGCGGCAATAGTAAAACTGTCGCGTTTTTCGATTCTAAATTCCATCTCATCTACTCCTTTTATTGTGAATTTGAAGGAGATTGGCGGATAGGTCTTTAGGGTCATCCCGTTATCGCGGGCAGCCGAAGGTGTAACTCCATGCAAGTCCTTAAACGCCTTAGCGAACGATGTCGGCGATTCGTAGCAATACTTATACGCGATATCGATAATCTTCTCGCCACTGTTTTGGATATCGAATACGGCCTGCGATAAACGCCTACGACGGATATATTCTGCAACGGGTACTCCTGTCATAAAAGAAAACACCCGGAAAAACTCGTACACAGAACAACCAACCATCCGCGAAAGTGATTCGTAATCTATAACATCTTGCAAGTTTGCTTCGATATGCTCTACGATATCGTTCATTCCCTTAAGCCAATCCATGTATCTCCCTCCTTTCACAACGATTATAAATGAGTGTCGAATGCTTCTTCTCCATTTTTCTTGCAGAGTTTGGATAGCATATCATAAATTTACCAGTATAATTTATCCACTCCAGGAAATGCTTGTATAACATAAATAAGCATTTTGGAGGGAGAAGTATGTACAGCAGCAAAGTTGAAATTTGCGGCGTCAACACCTCAAAACTGCCAGTCTTGAAGGGAGAGGAAAAACGCAAATTATTTGAATTAATACTAGAAGGTGACACAGAAGCACGAGAACAATATATCTTTGGCAACCTACGGCTAGTACTAAGCATTATACAGCGCTTTAACAACCGCGGTGAATATGTAGACGACATATTTCAAGTAGGCTGCATAGGGTTAATAAAGGCCATTGATAATTTTGACATAACCCAGGGTGTGCAGTTTTCCACTTATGCTGTGCCTATGATTATCGGCGAAATACGGCGCTATCTAAGGGACAATAATACAATAAGGGTAAGCCGTTCGCTAAGGGATACGGCTTACAAGGCCCTGTCTGTCAAAGAGCGGCTAACCAACAAAAACGCCAAAGAGCCAGACATAGAAGAAATAGCCCGTGAGATGGAGCTCCCCAAAGAAGATATCATCTTTGCACTAGACGCCATCCAAGACCCGGTGTCCCTTTTTGAGCCAGTGTATAACGATGGTGCAGATGCCATTTTCGTGATGGACCAAGTAAGCGACGAAAAGAACACAGACAACCGCTGGCTAGAGAATCTTTCCTTAACAGAGGCACTAAAGCGCTTAAACGACAGGGAGAAGATGATACTAGGGTTGCGGTTTTTTGAAGGCAAAACGCAGATGGAAGTAGCCGACGAGATAGGTATCAGTCAAGCACAAGTATCCCGCCTAGAAAAAAACGCCTTAAAAAACATGAAAAAATATATTTCATAGCGCTGCAATAAAATGTTGTGAATAGCTTCAAAATGTTACGGTTAACCAACATTTTGTCGAAATATTGAAAAGCTGCGCAATGATATGGTACAATTTTTTTGTGTTCGTGTATCGGATACTACAACACTAGGGCGAGAGCCCTACACAATCATCATGTTAACGCGATAGGAGGCGAATTGCATGGAAGTACTAAAAGTATCATCAAAGTCGGAACCAAAGTCGGTTGCAGGAGCCATTGCCGCAATCTTGCGCAATGACCAACCAGTAGAAGTCAACGCCATTGGCGCTGCGGCCGTTAACCAAGTGGTTAAAAGCATAGCCGTAGCAAGGGGTTATGTAGCACCCAACGGCATTGATTTGGTATGCATCCCGGCTTTTGCACAGCTAGAAGTAGACGGAAAAGAAAAAACCTCTATCCGCTTCATAGTGGAAAAGAGATAGTTTGACACCGGCCAAGCCGCTGGTTATAATTGTGGAGCTTTGGGGAGTTATTACCTAAAGCGCCCAGCCCGAGTGGCGGAATGGCAGACGCGGTGGATTCAAAATCCACTGCCGGCAACGGCGTGGGGGTTCAAGTCCCTTCTCGGGCAAGTTTGGCCCTGAATCTATTAATGATTCAGGGCTTTTTGTTTTCCTTTTTTTATGGTTATGCAGCGCTACACGCGGGGGTTTAATTCATAATCCACTGGGATGTTCCCACGAGTGTAACAGTAAATAAATTATGACTATAGGAGGGTTGTGTTGAATAATGGTATCTACCACTTTATAATCTAATTGTTGTTCGTAGTTTTGGCAGCATCATAACGGCTTAAACAGTTGTAGGTAGATTAATGGAGGGCTGTGTTATGAAGAAAACAAAAATAAAAATCGTCAAGCTCGGATACCAAAAAAATAATATAGTGTTTGATAAACTGAAAAAGTATAAAAGTAAAATATTTGAAGTTGAAATTTTCGAGCAAGATTTACCTAAATGCGATTTTGAGTGGGGTTATTCGTTCGATACACTAAGAGACATATTGACAACTAATTTTGACGAAAAATATTTTAATATATGTATCGGCTATCTTGATGCAACGATTGAAAACAATTTATTTGGTAAAAAATTGAAAGATAATAATGTGACTGTTGTGTCGTTTTATCAAATCGAAAAAATTCTATCTGACAACAACATTGATATTTTTAATTTCGTACTATCAATGATTTATAGGCATTTGACGAGATACATAGTGGTTGGAGAAAGTTTATCGCACAGTGCAACAAGGTCATGCTTGTTTGATATGTGTGGCAATAAAAATGATGTGATTTATTGTTCAAGTCAACCCATTATTTGCAACATATGCGAATCAAAAATCAAGAAGGTACAAACACCAGATGGCTATTTAGCTGTATTAAAAAAGGAGTTAAAGAGAATAAGAAAGCATAATTATTATGTCATTGTTGAAGCCATAAAGAAGCATCCTTATTTATCATTGTTTATAGGCATTATATCAGGCATAATCATTGGATTAATTACTAACTTTATTTTTGAATTATTGATGAATTATTTTATGAGATGATATTTTTTTTGAATTGCAGCAACTTCAACAACAAGCTAATCAATAAAATCAAGGGTTCATTCTATTTAAGGGAGGTTCTAAATGCAAACAGATGAAGCAAGTAGATTAAGAAAAGAATGGGGAGGCAAACCATGTAATCACCCCAGTACGGAAAGAGAGTATTTTTTAGGGGCGAGTACAGGTGATTTAGTTTGCACCTCCTGTGGAGAATCATTTAGTAGTCAAGAACTTCAACGAATAAGAAATCTTAACATAGAGGAAATTGATTCTCAATAAATTACTAGTTTGTTTATGTAGGAGATACGGCTTATGAGGAAGTGGTTAAAATCAGCTTGGGGTATAAGTATAGTAACAGCGCTATTTAGTTTCATCCTTACAGTTAGTTATGACTGGCTAGGAGACAGGCCCATATTTAGCACGATGTGGTCACTAATAATAATCGTATGGAGAGGCATTGTAACATTTCTTAATTTCGAGTTAAGAGTTTGGTGGATTATTGTTGGAGTATTTACGATGATTGTTATTGCATATATTTGGAGTCGAATAAGCGATACATCTAACCCAGCACCATTTTTAAGCTATAGAAAGGATTCAATTAAAGGTTGGAACTGGGAATGGAGATGGTACAAAAACCATTATGGCAAGTGGGATATTGATGGTTTGCATCCTGTTTGTCCAAAATGTGAAACGCCAATAGTAGAATCATTTAATATTTACAACATTGCATATAATTGCCTGAGATGTAATTATTCCACCAAGGATAGGCTCCCAAATTTTGAACATATAAAAGTGGTTATACTTGATAACATAAAAAAGGATATATACAAGTAATACCAACCATAATGAAGAATCACTTACAATAAAATCATGGTTTGATAACCACCAAGGGAGCGAGATAACAATGCTTCATTTTTTGTTGCCATACAAAACCTCAATTTAAGCCACTTTTCCGTAATGATAACCACGCCAATAAATTTGCATTCTGCATTTGTAAGACCGTTTTAAGGGTAACGAACACAAACAAATACGAATCTCAGAAAATCACGTCGACAACCGAGTGGAAAATCGGCGGCTTTAAGCCGTTTTTCGCGATGTGTTGTCGCCGATGATTATCGAGATTCGTATAAGAAGCTGTATTCATAGACAGCAATACTCAAATTGGTGCGGGCACTACAAGCTGGCAGTTTTGATGATTGGGCCAAAAGCGATCACTTTAAACTGCGGACATGAGTACAGGTATATATGCTATCCTTAGACCATGTGCCAAACCGGGAAACATAAGGCATGAAACTATCAAGCTTGACAGGCGCATTAATATCAAATGTAGGCATAAGCTCAATAACAGTAGGACTTCCGAACCTAATGCTTGTCTCAAATTCACGTATCACATTCAGCCCTAACACCCCTGTCGTAAAAGTATCGGACATATCTATAGCGTAGACTAGCACTGGCCCAAGAGAAATGCGTAAACCCGTCATGTCCAATAATTCCAAATTATGCAACACTATTTCTTTTGCCTTTAAGCCAGAATTGCCCACAGTATCAACCCGTGCATCTCGCCCAGCGTCTACATCGTACCCTGCACGTTTCAATGTAAAACTGTCTATAACCGTCATGTATGCGCCTGTATCAAATGTCATTAGCAACTCATCAGGTTTGCCAATTACACCAATGTTACGTGGCAGAACAACTGGAACATCAAGTGAAGTTTTCCAAAAATCAACTTTTAGTTTTAGCAAGAAATACCCCACCCATCCAATTGCTACGTTTGTTTTGAGTAATCCCCACAGTCAAATCTTCCGCATCAGAATGAAGCGCATCATATAATTCGTACAGTCTTAACTTATCTGTACCATAATAACGCGCAACAGCCATTTTTTCACCGTTTTTGTATGATACATCGCTAAACACCATCCAGTAGCCATATAAATCATCACGCCATTCATCCAGCGGCTTTAGTGCAGAATCCTTAACCTCTTTTACCCATAAATCATGTTCCATCTTGCACAGCCCCTTTCCATATGAACAGTATACCACCGCTTAGATATACTTGAAAATACCCGCATTGACAGGCAAAAATCACATCTGTATACTTAACTTAATCCCATGCGTGAAATACGCAAATGTCCTA
>WQVY01000027.1 GCA_009785605.1 Defluviitaleaceae bacterium
GAGCTTATAAACGACCAATGGTACGTGTTCTACCATAGGCCACCTAGGGGTTTTGGCAATGCACGCCAAGCTGTGGTTGACCCTGTAACAATACAATGGGACGAAAAACCGGTTGCAGAAGGCGGGAAGGTTGTAATAAGAGCCTATGACCCACACACACCTGACGGTACATGGGCTGCAAATGCCAAAAACGGTTGTGAATACACAGGTGCACAAGTAACATCTGAAGGTTTTCATATGTATGGACTTAGCCCGTATTGCTATTACTCTGCTGGTATAGCCAGTTACTTTTCTCACCCTGGCACGCTGCAAGATTCATGGGATATATGGGATAACCATATGCCTATAACCAATATGGCAAGTGGTCATATTGTCGGGTATAAGCATTTTGGCTTTGGTGGACTTGCACAAAGCAAGAAGGGTCTAAAGCCATTTGCCGGTACTAAGCCCGGAGACAATACAAAGTTTAACCTATTTCTGGTTCCTAAGACATCCAACGCTTTTTCTATAGATATATGGCTGCATGGCCCATACGCTAACGAAGCATGGAACGGCAAAAAAATAGGGACGATTAATGTCCCAGCCGGCACTGCCAACACAGAAACACGGTTTACCATAGATGTTGCAACATATGTAGAGGGCTTAGACAAAAAGCACGGCATATACCTTGTAGCAGAAAGCGAGAGCGATGAGCCCCTTTGTGACTTGATAGGCTTGGGCTTTAGCTCTAAGGATAAGGATATTGTTCGTGTTGCGCCCCCAGCGATATGTATTATGGTTGATGGTGATGGTATTGAGCTTCCACCCCACCCGGTAAGGTCCACATATGAAAATGGTATCACCGGATACGATATATACGAAGTAAAAGTATCGCGTCCGGGCAATAAAACCACAATCCCAACCGTTACTGCATCTGCAGACGACACTGTTGAAATTGATACGATTATCCAAGCCGATACGCTGTGTGGTACGGCAATTGTAAGGTTTATTTATAAGGGTGTAAGTAAGACATATCATGTTGAGTTTTGACATAGGAAACTATATTAAACATCGTAGTAAACACGACCTAAAGGGGCTGACAGCATGAACAAGAGCGGTAGCTTTCGTGAGAGCTTTGCGGAAAACAAACTAAAATTTATTATCCTGTTTGCTATTTTGGTGGCTTTCATTGTGTATCTGTTTGTCAGGACCGATGATTTAAGAATAACCGCCCATGGCGGCGGGCCAATGGTTATACCGCATATTGTGCAACAAGGCAGCTATGTAGCTTACTTGCAGTATCACGCCCAGTCGCCTACTGGTACAGAAGTCGTGGATATTGATATATTCAGCCCTACTGGGCATGGGTTTTACATTGCAAATGATTTTGAAGGTGTTGACAGAGTTTTAAGGATGGAAGAAGACTCAAAGGTTGAGTTTACTGTAAATGTGCCCGAGTCGGGTTTATTTAATATACACATGCAATATTTCCCCGTTGACGCACGCGGGATTGACATTTCTAGAGAACTACGCATTAACGGCGAAGTCCCCTTTGCAGGTGCTGAGATGATGACACTAAGCCGCGTATGGGGCTCACACGAGATTGGCGTGCGGGTAGATAACCGTGGGAACGAAATACGTCCACCCCAGGTAGAGCTTCCTCGTTGGCAAGGTGCGTTCTTCCGCGACAGGTTGGGCTTTTTTATAGAGCCGTACATGTTTTATTTTGAAGCAGGTGCCAACACAATTACACTTGTAGGTGACAGTGAGCCACTGGTTCTAAAGGGATTATCTTTGACACCTATATTCAACCCGCCTACGTTTGCCGAATATATGAGCACCACAAGTTTGTCCCCGGCAACCGGTGGCTTTTCTTTGATGCTGCAAGGTCAAGACTCGACTGTGCGCTCATCTCCTAGTTTGTTCCCTATTTTCGACAGTTCGTCTGGCATAACAAATCCCCCAAGCCACGCAATAGTAAGGCTAAACATGATGGGTGGTTACCCATGGCGTATACCCGGACAGTGGATAGAATGGGAAGTTACTGTACCGGCCGACGGGTTGTATCGCATCTCTGTTTCTGCCAGGCAAAATTATAACAGGGGTGTTGTCTCTAGCCGCTCTTTGATGCTCAACGGCGAAATCCCCTTTGCAGAATCTGCTGTAATACCTTTCCGCTTTAACAACAGTTGGGAGTTGACAACCTTCCAAGACAGTTATGGCAATGACCTACTGTTTCCTATGACCGCCGGTGTTAATACCATCCGTATGGAAGTGACACTGGGGGATTTGGGCCCAATACTGGATAGGATATTGGATAGTGTATATCGACTAAACGCAATATATCGTGAAATCTTGGTTATAACAGGGCCGCGCCCAGATGTATTGCGCGATTATCGTATACACCATGCCCTTCCTCATGTAATGGACATGATTTATATGGAAATAGGAATACTTTACGGCATTTTGAACGATTTGACAGAGTTTTCTGGGGAGCGTAACGACCATACGGGTGTCATTGCTACCCTGGTGCGGATGCTGGATACTTTCTATAACAGGCCAGACCGTATACCCGTGCAATTTGTAAGCTTCCAACAAAGTATTTCAGCCCTTGGGGAATCTGCAAGGATTTTGACCGAGGCCCCACTTGATATCGACTTCTTTTATATAAGCTCCCAAGATGCAGAGCTGCCGGTTGTACGCGAAACTTTTTTCACCCGTGCGTCACATGAGATACGTGCCTTTGTTGCAAGTTTTACACATGATTTTGATAGCTTGGGTGATGTACATGAAGGCGACAGCGTAATTGAAGTATGGATAACCACCGGCCGTGACCAGGCTGTAGCACTAAAATCTATGATTGACGACAGCTTTGTACCCAACTATGGTATTGGTGTTAACTTGCGACTAGTAGCTCCGGGGGCGGTATTGCCAGCAGTCGTGGCAAGGATTGGCCCGGACGTAGTACTTTCTGTCCCCAACGCGGACCCCATTAACTTTGCCCTACGCAATGCTGCTGTTGACCTAACACAGTTCCCGGATTTTTGGGAAGTTTCCCAGCGGTTTGCGCCAAGTGCCATGGTCCCATTCGAAATGCAAGGCAGATACTATGCTTTACCAGAAACACAAAACTTTGGCCTTATGTTTTACCGTATGGACATATTAGAAGAACTAAACCTAGAACCCCCACAAACCTGGAATGATGTGCTGGCAATGATGCCTATCATCCAGCGCAATAATATGGCAATAGGTATCCCACCCATAGGGGACCCAATGGCACCAGATTTATCTGGGTTTTTGGCTCAACTTTTCCAGCGTGGCGGCACTTTGTACAACGAGGATGGCTCCCGCGCACTCTTGGATAGCGAAGAAGCTATTGCCGCTTTTGATACTTTTACCCGTTTCTTTACGCACTTTGGCTCGCCTCAGATTTTTAACTTTATCAACCGTTTTAGAAGCGGCGAGATGCCCATAGGCTTTGCAGATTTTGGTACATTCAATGTCCTTAGCGTGTTTGCCCCAGAAATTGCAGGGATGTGGAGTTTTGGCCTTATGCCAGGCCACGAGGGCCCAGACGGTATTATAAATCACTCTGTATCAACTTTTGGCACGGCGGCTGTAATGTTTGACGAAAGCGACTTGCAAGACGAGGCTTGGCAGTTTTTGAAGTGGTGGACCTCAACCGAAACACAGCTAAGGTTTGGCCGTGAGTTAGAGTCTGTTATGGGCTCTGCGGCACGTTTCCCCACAGCCAACATAGATGCATTCCAAAGCTTGCCTTGGAGTAGCAGCGAGCTGGCCATACTCAATGCCCAGCGTTATTGGACGGTAGGCGTGCCAGAGGTGCCCGGCGGGTACTATGTAGGCCGTCACATACTAAACGCAATACGCCGCGTTATAAACGACAACGTAGACACAAGAGAAACATTACTTGACTTTAATATCGTAATAAACCGCGAGCTTATTAACAAACGCCGCGAGTTTGGGTTGGAATAGGACGGAGGTTAACATGTCGGCTTTAACTACAACACCAATAACAGGCGTAGCCGTGGCAACAGAGAAAGAAGGCACGAATTTTTCGCGGTACTGCGCTAAAAAGCGTGCACAACTGGCATATTTATGGTGGTCTATGAAGCAGCACAAGTGGCTTTATCTTTTCCTTGCGCCATATGCCATCCTTTTTGGTGTGTTTGTTGTGGCACCGGTGGGTATTTCTATATTTTTTAGCTTTACCTACTTCAATGTGCTGGAGCCTGCGCGGTTTATAGGGTTCCAAAACTATTTAAATCTTTTCCTTGCAGACGATGTGTTTTTGATAGCACTGCGCAATACAATTCTTCTTGCTGCAATAACCGGGCCAATAGGATATATTTCTGCGTTTTTGTTTGCCTGGTTTATTAATGAGCTCCCGCGATATGTAAGGGCCGTTGTTACATTGGTGTTTTATGCACCTACAATTTCCGGCGCTACATTTTTGATATGGTCGCTTATATTTGCTGGCGATGCATATGGGTTTGCTAATTCGTTTCTTATACGCTGGGGAGTTTTGAGTGAGCCGGTTTTGTGGCTTTCTAACCCGGCTTACATGATGCCAGTTGTGATAATTGTTGTGTTGTGGATGAGCCTTGGGGCTGGTTTCTTGGCCTTTATCGCAGGGCTTGCCACAATAGACGAAAGCCTATATGAAGCAGGACTGATGGACGGAATAAAAAACCGCTGGCAGGAGTTGTGGTTTATCACTTTACCCAATATGCAGGGGATGCTTATGTTTGGCGCTGTTATGGCCATCATGGCAAGCTTTGCGGTTGGGGATGTAACGGCACAGTTGGCTGGTTTCCCATCTACAGACTATGCGGTACACACAGTTGTTAACCACCTTGTAGACTATGGTGCTTTCCGTTTCGAGATGGGATATGCATCGGCCATAGCAACAATTTTGTTTCTTGCCATGATTTTTTCAAAGATAGCAGTGCAAAAGATTATAAACAGAGTGGGCACCTGATAGTTATATAACAAGCAATATCCGGTTTTGATAATAGATAACAACGTAACACTCACACAATAATAGGGGGGATACCCATGGTAAAAGTGAAAGCCAGGCGTAGACGGGTTGCCCGGAATGTAAGAAGGCCCAACCGCTCCAGAGGCGGGGATTTATTTATACTTGTTGTATTGGCTATATTCGGTTGGTTTTTTGCGTTTCCGCTAATATTTGTGTTAAACAACGCGTTTAAACCCCTTAACGAGTTGTTCCTATTCCCACCTAGGCTATTTGTAATTAACCCAACTCTTGGCAACATTCAGGATTTGTTTATCCTAATGAGCCGTTCTTGGGTGACATTTACCAGGTATATATTCAACACTGTATTTATTACGGTAGTGGGGACAGTAGGGCACTTGTTTTTTGCAAGCATGGGCGCATATGCAATTAGTAAATATAATATCCCCGGTGGCAAGCTTTTCTTTAATCTTGTTATTACAACGCTTATGTTTACCGGGTTTGTTACGGCAATACCCAACTTTCTTATCTTGGCTAACCTTGGATGGATTGATACTTATTGGGCCGTTATCGTCCCGGCTTTTGCCGCGCCGTTAGGGTTCTTTCTTCTTAAACAATTTATGGATACTGTCCCAATGTCGCTGGTCGAGTCTTCGAAGATAGATGGTGCCAGCGAATGGCGGATATATTCCCGCATAGTCATGCCTTTGGTTAAGCCTGCACTTTTAACAGGTATGATTTTTTCTGTACAGGCATTGTGGAATAACCCACAGGCTACGCTCATTTATACAGAGCAATTAAAGACGCTACCCTTTGCACTGCAGCAAGTTACGGCAGGGGGGATAGCTAGGGCTGGTGTTGGTGCCGCTGTGGCTTTGATAATGATGATTGTACCCATAACTGTTTTTGTCATATCCCAAAGCAATATCATGAGAACAATGGCCACATCCGGCATTAAGGAATAGGGGGTAGCGCTATGAAAATAAGATATTTATGTAGCCTTCTAGTACTAGTGTTGTTGATTGGCATTGCGCAGCCGCTACCAACCAGGGCTTCTACCTTTCACTACACATACACATACAACATATGGGGTGTGCCTATCCCATCCCCTGATGCTTATCGCGTGACGGCTTACCTTTTGGGCGAGAGCTTGGGTATTGGGCATTTTCATAGGCCCCAGGATTTATTTGTTATAGGTAATAAGATATATGTTGCTGACTCTGGCAACAACAGGGTTGTTGTTATTGTAGCCAACGAAGATGGCACCCATGAAGTTGCCCAAGTGATAGAACACGCCATGCTTGACGGAGCGCCCACGACTTTCAACTTCCCATCTGGGATTTTTGTCAGCGACTGGGGCGATATATGGCTGTCTGATACCGACAACCACCGTATTTTGCATGTAGACTCGTATTGGAATGTAATAACCGAAATAGGCCGGCCAGAAAGAAGCCAACTGCTACCAACAGACGACTTCCTACCCTCTAAACTGGTTGTGGATTTTACTGGGCGTTTGTTTGTGCAGGTTATCCATGTTAACCGCGGCCTTATGGAGTTTGATAGATATGGGGAGTTTGCCGTTTACATGGGTGCTGCCCCTGTTCATGTAAGTGTCATAGACCAGTTTTGGAGAAGGATAGCCACCCAAGAGCAGCGGGAGCGCCGCCAAATTTTTATCCCTACAGAATATAACAGTGTATCCATAGACAGCGAAGGCTTTTTGTTTGTAACCAACACCAACGACAATGTAGACTCTGTACGGCGTTTAAACGCCATGGGTGATGATGTTTTAATAAGAAATGGCTTGTTTTATATAGAAGGTGACGTTGTATACGGCGATGCTGCCGGAATAGACGGCCCATCTCAGCTAATAGACATTGCCCCACTACCCAACGAGACTTTTATAGCCTTTGACCGGGTAAGGGGAAGGCTTTTTGCATACGATTTCCAAGGCAACTTGCTTTTTGTTTTTGGTGGAAGGGGTGCCCGTGAAGGATTTTTTATGGAGCCTACTGCCATCGACAACATGGGATATACATTGTTTGCCCTTTGTGCCGGAAACAATACCATAACCCGCTTCGACCTTACCGAGTATGGGCTGGCCATAAACCGCGGGCTAGAATTGTACCGCCGCGGGTTGTATGAGGAGTCTGTTTTTTATTGGCAAGAGGTATTACGGATGAACGGAAATTTTGGCATGGCTTATGTGGGCATGGCAAGAGCTATGTTGCGGCAAGGGTATTACCGCGATGCAATGAGATATTTCCGCCTAGAAAACGACCGAATAGGCTACGGCAGGGCGTTTGGCTTTTTTAGAAGACAATGGATGGAAGATAATTTTTGGATTTTTGCATTGGCAGTGGGCGTACTAGTTATAGTGCCGCCTGTTGTTAAAAAAGTGCTGCATGTAAGAAGGGAGATTTATGAGTCATGACCAAGACCAGTTTAGGTAATCAGTCTCGCTTCGATTTTGACAGGTATGTAAAAAGCTTGCGGTATTCTTTGTTTGTGATACGCAAGCCGCTTGCAGGTTATTGGGATTTGATACACGAGGGGTACGGCACAATGGCTGCCGCGCATACCATCGTGGCGGTTGCAATTATTGTGCAAATATTACGTATTACACTTACCAACTTTCAGTTTATGTGGTTTAACCCAGAAATGTTTAATGTTGTGATAGTAATGTTGCAAATTCTTCTGCCGCTTTTGTTGTGGGTGGTTGCTAACTGGAGCTTGACAACTTTGTTTGATGGCAAAGGTAAGCTGTCAGATATTTATATGGGGACAGCTTACGCCCTAACGCCACTAATAATTATAGATGCGGCGCTAATCCCCATGAGCCATGTAATTACGTTTGAAGAAGGCCAGATATACTGGATGTTAACAAGCTTAGCAGGGTTGTGGTTTGTACTGCTAGTGTTGTGCGCTATGAAAGAAATCCACGACTATAGTTTTGGTAAGGCAATAGCAACGTCTGTGATTTCGATTATTGTAATTGGGATAATAATGTTTATTTTTATAATGTTTTTTGCTGTTGTAAGTGATGGTATTGCTTATTTTGTATCCATAATTCAAGAGCTGGCGTTTAGGTTTGACCTATCGCTTGGGTTTAATTAGCGGGGTGATTCTAGTGAAAATCGTAAAATGTTTGTTTTTATTGTTGATTTTCGTTTTAGTGCTTGCGGCATGTACACAGGTGCCCCGCGAGGGTGGATACATCCAGATTTTTGGGTACAACGAGCCTGTGCCGCCTATTGTATCCATAGAAAACGAATATCTTACGCTAGAGTTTTTGACAGACAGCGCCCAGATAATAGTTACAGAGCGCGCAACAGGCAATGTATGGCGCTCTACCCCAGAGAACGCAACGAATATACCAGGCGCTTCGGCTATTTCTGTGTTCCATATGCAAAGCCTGTTTATTTTGGAGTATGAGGACATACATGGTAGAAGTGTCCCGCAAGATGCGTATCGTAGCTCGGTCAGGAACAACAGGTTTGAACATGCAATAGTTGACGGCGCACTTGAGTTGTATTTCACAATTGGTGATATACCTGAAGTTTTTTTTATCCCAGACGCTATATATGAAGAAAGATTAGAGTACTTTACAGCACAGATGGAAGTTGCCCAAAGGCGGCAAGTAACAGAGGCTTATAGGCTACTGCGCTCCGACCGTTTGCGCCCGGCGGACGACAGGGCTGCGCTGTACGAGCAGTTTCCAACCTTGCAAGAAGGCGCGCATATTTTTGTATTAAGGGATACCGTGCACCCTCATGTACTATCACGTATAGAGGGGTACCTTCAAGGTGTAGGATACGATTTAGATGAGTGGGTATATGACATGTCATATTTTGGTGTTGTAACCAATTTGGATTTGCCATCATTTAACCTTACCATGCGTTTTGAACTTGACGCTAACAGCATGGCGGTTAGCGTCCCACTTAGCGAAATAACATATAACCCGTCGTATTTGCCTACTCGCATCACTCTAATGCCATTCTTTGGAGCGGGATATGTAGAAGATGACGGATACTTGTTTGTGCCGGATGGTTCTGGGGCCCTGATGCATTTTGGTAGCGGCCGCGGCAACCAAGGCATCTATTTTAATAATATATTTGGGTGGGATGAAGCAATTTTGCGCGATGCGCTAAACCACGATAACCGTGCTGCATACCCGGTATTTGGCGTTCATAGGGGCGATACGACATTTGTAGGTATTGTTGAAGAAGGCGCATCGTATGGCTCTATCCGTGCTGAGATGAGCGGCTTTTTATCCCCTTACAGCGCAGTGCATCCTACATTCCGCCTGATACAAAGTGCGCCTATGGATGTTGCAGGGCGAAGCGACAGGCCGTTCTCTGTCTTCGAGCAGGACCTGGCTAGGGATGAAAATATTGTTGTGCGTTATGTGTTTACACAGCAACAAGGATATGTAGGCATGGCAGTGGCGTATAGGGAGTTTTTGCAAGCGCGGTATCCATGGCTCAACCAGCGCCTTACGCAACCTGTACACGCCATGGTTGAAATACTAGGTGCAGCAGAAACTCGCCAGCATATCCTTGGTGTACCCGTAGACCGGCCATACGCACTCACAACTTTTGACCAAGCTGCCGATATGATGGTCACATTCGACGAGTTTGGATGGGAGAACATTCATATAAAGATGCGTGGTGCCCACAACGACTCTATAGACCATTCTGTGCCTACGAGCTTAAACCTTGTATCGCAGCTTGGTAACCGCAGGGCATTTAATAATATGCTTGATACCGCAGAGGGGTTGGGCTTTGAGTTTTATCTTGAAGGCGACTTTGTTCATATGCGCGGCAACTCGATGTTTAACGGCTTTAGAAATAACAGGGACGCAGCCCGCCAGGTTAATAGGCAGCGCGTTACTCATACAGGTTTTAGTCATGTGTACTTTGGCTTACTTGGGACTGGTAATATATTAGCCAACCCAAGTACATTGGCCCGTCCGGCATATACAGTTAGCTTGGTAGAAAACTTTGTTAGTGAAGCCAGCAATATTGGCGTAAACAATATCGCGTTTCGCTCTTTGGCAAGCTCCCTTGCCGGGGATTTCCATGAAGACAGACATGTTACCCGTGAGGCATCTATGCACATGCGCGCGGCTTTGCTGGCTGGGTTGCGTGACCAAGGGACGGGCATATGGCTCAATTACGGGTTTTCGTATGCTATGCCATTTGCAGATATTATTACCAGTATGCCTGTGACAGACCAGGGTTTTGGTGTTACAAGTGCATCAATACCTTTTTACCAAATTGCGCTTCATGGGTTGGTGCATTTTGCGCCTCGCCCCCTTAACTTAGCCGAAGACCATTCTTATTACCTGCTTAGGAGTATTGAGTCCGGTTC
Source organism: Defluviitaleaceae bacterium (assembly GCA_009785605.1). GTDB lineage: Bacteria > Bacillota > Clostridia > Lachnospirales > WQUN01 > WRAN01. Next base: position 10,352 of record WQVY01000027.1, read on the forward strand.
GTCGTTGTTCTTTAGTTTTATGAGTGTCCCGACGGCGGAGTTGGAAGTCACAAGATACAGGCGGTATTTTGCTAACGAGTTTGACCGCTGGGCAAATGTTGCAAATAACCTTTACCAAAACCATGTTGCTAATTTTGACCATTTGTACAACCAGCTTATAGTTGACCATCAAATTCTTGCAGATGGTGTTAGTGTGACTGTATATGAAGATGGGACTCGTGTTTATGTAAATGTTTCTATTATGGATTATGACGGCGATGTTTTTGTGCCTAGCAGGCGTTATGTGGTTGTGCGTTAATTATAGAGAGAAGGTGAGTAACAATGGTTAAAATGAAAAAACCCAAAGGACGGTTTAGGCTTTCTATGGCAAATAAAAATGCCATTTCGGGTTATTTGTTTACTGCGCCGTTTATTATCGGGTTTTTGGCGTTTATGGCTTACCCTTTAGTACAGTCTATACGCTTTGTATTTTCCAATGTAACGGCTGACCCAGCCAATAACCGCTTTACTTCGGAGTTTATAGGGATAGCAAACATACGCCATGTCTTGTTGGTAGAGCCATCTTTTGTGCAGTACATGACAGAGGATTTGGTTTTTATGGCCACGATGGTGCTGCCCATAATAATTTTTAGTTTTTTTATAGCTGTGCTACTTAATAATAAGTTTGTGGGCCGGGGATTTGTGCGGGCGGTATTCTTTTTGCCTGTTATATTGGCCAGTGGAGTCTTGGTTAACCTTGAAACCAACAACTCGTTGTTGGACCTAGTTTCCCAACAGATACAAGAACAAAACGCTATGCGTGCAAGTGTTACTGGTGTGCTGGAGAATATTTTAGCATCTGCTACTGGTGCCGCTGCTATGGGTGGGCTGGGTGATTTAATAAACTTTGTTTTTGACACAATTAATCAGCTTTATACCATTGCTATGGCAAGTGGGATACAAATACTAATTTTCCTAGCTGGCCTTCAGGCTATAAGCCCAAGTATTTTTGAAGCATCCAGCATAGAAGGCGCTACATCTTGGGAGAATTTTTGGAAAATCACGTTCCCTATGCTGTCACCTATGATTTTGGTTGTAGTTGTGTACACTGTTGTTGATTTTATGGTGCGCACAGACAGTAACGCCATGCAGCATGTAGACATTACTATGATGCGACGGTTGGATTATGGTCAAGGCTCTGCCATGGCGTGGATTTATTTATTAATAATTGCGGCAGTGCTTGGCATTTTGAGCTTTATTATTTCAAGGATGGTGTACTACTATGACTAGTGTAAAGCGTTTGAGCCGTAAAAAAGAAAAGCGACCCGGGCGCTTAGCGCGGTATATGGAGCGCAATAGAGTTAGCGAAGGCTATCTAATTAAGCGCGACTTTGGCAGAGTTGCGGGTGGGCTTTTCCGTGTTGTACTTTTGTTTGGGCTTTGTTTTTTGATATTGCAGCCGCTATTACACCAACTGTCCAATAGCTTTATGTCGGCAAATGACTTGTTGGACCCTACTGTTATTACTGTACCCAGGTATCCTACTTTGGCTGTGTATGTCCTTGCCATGGAGCTTATGAACTATTGGGGCTCGCTTTTTAGGACGTTGGGCATCACATTTGCGGTGGCTTTGTTGCAGGTTGCTGCTTGCTCATTGGCGGCGTATGGTTTTGCCAGGTTTAATTTCCCGCTTAAGCGGTTTTGGTTTATATGTGTAATTCTTACGATACTTATCCCGCCTAGGACTATTATGGCGCCAATGTTTCTTAACTTCCGTTTCTTTAACTTTTTTGGGCTTTTTAGTCTTTTGGGCCTTGAGCCGGTAAACATGCTTTCGCTTAACGGTTATTTGATTATGGCGGCTACAGGCATGGGGCTTAGAAGTGGGTTGTATATATTTATGCTGCGCCAGTACATGCGCAATATGCCTAGGGAACTAGAAGAAGCTGCCTATGTAGACGGCTGTAGCAAGATTAGGACCTTTGTACAAATCATATTGCCAGACGCTATGCCAATGCTTGTGTCGTGCTTCTTGTTTGCCTTTGTGTGGCAGTGGACAGACGGGTTTTTCTCGTCGATGTTCTTACGCGGGCATGGTGTAATGGCCATTCAAATGAGTGCCCTTGGCGAAACATTTAGGGACTATTTTATTTCGCTTATAATTGCGGCACAGGGTGGACATGGTTTTGCTCCACCAATGGGTGAGCTGCAACAAATGATATCTACCGGGCTATTACTAGGTATAGCCCCTGTAATAATTATTTATATCTTTGCACAAAGGATGTTTGTCGAAAGTATTGGACAGTCCGGCTTGAAAATGTAGTCATGGTTAAGTTTAATTACGGTTATTTGCCCGTGTGCTGTATTGGCTATGCAATATGGCACGCCGGATAATAATAAAACTATTCTCGAAGGGAGAAAAAAAATGAAAAGAAACTTTAAGTTTTTAGTTGCTGCAATGCTTCTGGTATTGGCACTTGCTTTTACCGCTGCATGTACCGGTAACGGAGACGATCCTGCACCACCGGATCAACCAACGGTAGAAACAACACCAGAGCCGCCACCACCACCGTCAGATGACGACGACGATGACGATGAAGTAGTTGAAGACGTACCCGCACGCGATTTGGGCGGTATTGAAATCGTAATTGGTAACTGGTGGGGCTACTACGACACAGATACCTATGAGCCATCAACCGCACAAGCGGAAGCTCGTCTCGAAGACCGTATCTACGTAGAGCAACGCTACAACTTCCGTATACGCGAGGTGCGTATGGGCGGTTGGGGTGAAGTACGTGACATGATCCCCATAGAAATCGCAAGCGGTAGCCGCGACGTGCATGTATGGCTTATGCAACCAGACTGGTTTGCGACAATGCATGCACAAAACATGTTTAATCCTATCCCTGACAACCTATTTGGCGAGGGCATTAACTGGATGCAAAGTGCCATAGACGGTACGCGCAGGGACGGTCAAGCCCATGGTTGGGCAACAGGCCTAATAGAAGGCGGCGGTATTTATTTCAACATGCGCCTCCTTGAAGAAGCCGGTATTGACCCGCAATTGCCATTTGACTTACAACTTAGGGGTGAGTGGACATGGGATGCTTTGACTGAGCTGCTTATCCAAACCACCCGCGACTTAACCGGTGACGGACTCATGGATACTTGGGGTATGGCTTCATTTAGCGTAGATATGCTAGAAAGAGCTGTAGCTTCCAACGGCGCAATGTACATCGATGTCGACCCAGCAACAGGCGAATTCCTTAATGCTACAACCAGGCCAGAGTTTATAGAAGCTTTGACATGGGTAAACCAATTGCAAGACCTTGGCGTTTTGATGGAGCGCCCAGAAGGTGCAGAATGGAACTTCTTTGTTGACGCTTTCAACAATGCACAAGTTGCATTCCGCTCTGCTGGTAGTTATGTAGCAGGCGCACAAATTAATCCAAACCTAGACGACCCATGGGGCTTTGTAGCATTCCCACTTGGGCCACGCGCAACAACACATCAAATGATGGGTAATGCAAACTTGAGCGCTATCCCCATCAACTTCTCAGCAGAAGAAGTAGAAGCCATCATGTTTGCAATCAACCAATGGAGCCGCCCCATGCCAGAATGGGATGACCCAGATGCATGGATGGCTGGTGCATTTACAAACCACTATCACCCACGCTCTGTAGAGGAAACCATGGCTATGATTACAAGGGCCCCAGGTCATGTAAGGCCATCTTTCCACGGCTTGGTACCAGGACGTATACCAGGGCTTGCTGGCGAGCTGTTTGCATGGGAAATGTGGCATGGCCATGACCCTGCATACATCATAGAAAACGCTCAACCCACATGGTTAGAGTATCTTGCCAGGGGCAACGCAGGTATAGTTGACTAGTAGTGAGCTATAATTGACGTGCTTTAATTGCTAGTATCATGTAATATTTACAAGGGCGTGTTATAAACACGCCCTTTGTGCTACGTATCACACTGAAGGAGCGATACGAATGGGAAACAATAAACAAGCAAAAGCAAACTGGGATTTGACTTTACCGTCTTTGCACAAGAAATTTTCTAAATATTTTGTGTTTGGGAATATCATATCACCATATGATTTCAAAAACCCTGAGACATTGGCAATGTTGCGCCATCATTATAATGCCATAACTGCCGAGAATGCCATGAAGCCTGTCTACATTACCAGTGCACCAGGGGTGTATGATTTTGCGCAACCAGATAATATCGTAGGCTGGGCTGCAGACAATAATATTAATATGGTAGGGCATACATTTGTGTGGCATGGGCAGTCTGCACCATGGCTCAACCGCAAACCGGATGGCTCGCCCATAACTCGCAAAGAAGCTAAAGCAAACTTGGAGGCGTTTATCAAAACTTATGCCACCAGATATAGCGGACGCATGTACTCATGGGATGTTATTAATGAAGTATTCCGTGACGATAACACCGGCTTTAGTGGAAACTGGCGCGACCATTTGCGCCGGGAAACAGAAAATGAACGTGCCGTAGGGCATTGGTATCTTGCATATGCCAATGGCGCCAATACAGCGCATGGCGAAAGCGGCGCGGACTATATATTCGATGCTTTCTACTTTGCACGTAAGTATGACCCACACGCAAAGCTGTATTGCAACGACTATAACGAAGAAATGCCTACCAAGCGGGAAGCCATTGCACATATGGTAGAAGACATAAACAATACATGGCGCAACCACAAAGAATACGACGGTCGCTTGCTTATCGAAGGTATTGGGATGCAAGGCCACCACAACCAGCGTACAAATTATGAATGGGTGCGCCAGAGTGTGGAGCGGTTTATTAAAACAGGGGCAACCCTTGCAGTTACAGAGCTAGATATAACATTTGGCTCACATGATAACCCTGCAAACCCACTCACCAAAGAACAAAGCGAGCAACAGGCAGAAATGTATGTAAACCTATTCAAGATGTATATGGAATTTTCCGACCATATAGAGCGTATTACCATGTGGGCCAAAAACGACGGGCAGAGTTGGCGCTCGTGGGGTTCGCCTGTGTTTTTTAATGCTGATGGTACGGCAAAAGATGTATTCTACAAAGTTATTGCTTTGGCGAAATAGTTAGCTATGCCAGAGTTTTGGGGTGGAGTTTTAATGCTTATAAACCATACAAGAAAATTACTATTTAATAGCAATCGCGCTTTAAATCGGTCTCGCCTGTCGCCGAAAACGCGTTGGAGCGTTCGCGATTTTCGGCTCGGGCGGGACCGTTTAAAGATGCGATTGCTATACCTTGCAGGGGTGATGGCGTTGGTGCTAATGACAGGTTGCTTTGCGCTGCCAGCAGAAGAACCACCCCTGCCTCCCCCTGCAATTTATGTCCCAGTAGTGCGGCCTATGCGTACAACGATGGTAACAGAGGGTGACGCTGTCAGGTTTGTAACGCCGCTGGTGACTATTATACCCACGCACCGTGAGACATTGCATTTTAATGTTGGCTGGCAGCGGATTCTTGATGTGTATGTAAGTGCAGGAGACGTAGTACAAGCCGGGGATGTGATAGCCGAAGTAGAGCGTCCATATCTATTGACGCAACTAGAAAATGCCATATGGGAAGAAGAAGGACTGTTGTTGGAGTTGTCCCAGTTAGCACAGCGGCAAGCACTGACTGTGCGCCAAGGAATCGCGCTTGGCACCACTGCAGATATATCTGGATATACACAAGAACGCGAGAGACTTAACGGGCAGCTATATGTAGTGCGTATGCGCTTAGATTTCCTTCGCCAGGAAGTTGAAGATATGGTTGTGCGTGCGCCTTTTGACGGTACTATAATATGGGCAATGGAGTTTTCTGGGGTTATGTGGTCCCAAGTTGGCCAGCACATAGCCACAATTGCAGAGCCGGGGCAGTATATCTTCCGCCTAACCGGCAGTGATGCCGCACATGTGGAGGTTGGCGAGGCCTATGACATTGTGATTACTTTTGATTCCTTCCCGGCGGTAGCAATTGACCCGGAAACTTTGGGGGTAGAGGTTGATAACAATACAGCCCATTTTGCCATTGTGGGGGAGTCGCCAGTTGTTACGCCCGCAACCCTTGCAACCGTGCGGATAATACATGAGGCCGCATATGGGGTATTGGTTGTGCCCAACCCTGCGGTTAACTTTGTGGGAGATAGGATTTTTGTACAGGTCTTGGAAGATGGGGTTATTGTATTGCGTGATGTAGAGGTTGGCGTGGTAGGGAACAGTGTCACGGAAGTGATAAGCGGCTTAGAGTATGGGGATGTGATTGTATTATGATTAATTTCTTGCGTGGCCGTTATATGTTGGCTGTCATCTTGTGTGCATTTTTTGTCCTAGCTGGCTGCACTGCCATACCGCTGGAAGCGCCACCGCTGGACCAACCACTAGCAACACGACTTGATACCGCCTTTGTTGACAGGGGCCCAGTAGTTGCCGTAACGCGGCGCCATGGGATGACGCGCTACGTCTCAGAGCCACTGTACTTTATGAACCCAATTGCACCCTTTGGGGAGTTTCATGTGTTGCCGGGGGACTATGTTGTAGCCGGCCAGCTACTAGTATCACTGGATGTAACAAACCTTGACGAACAAATCACAAACGAAACAGAGCGTATTTCCACAACCAGGCGAAATTATGAAATAGCTAACGAAATAAGAAGACTAAATATCGAAATCATGAGGCTAGAGCACCAGCAAAGCTTGGCTATAGCCGAAGAAGATTTGGAAGACATAGCAGATGCAAATACAGCAACAACACAATACTTTAATATCCAACGCGCAGTTATGGAATTAAGACACGAGCAAGAAAGACAAGCCCGTGCACTGCAGCGTGCCGAAGAACGGCTAACGCAGTTGCATGCCCAACGTATACGAGGGCAGCTACATGCCCCATATGATGGGCGCATTACATTTATAGCAGACATAAACAGGGGTGCAAGCATAGGTGCTGTACTACCTCTTTTATATATCACAGACGGTAACAGAGTAATTGTTGAAGCAATAGACCTTATACCTGCAGATTGGGATTTTGCAGGTATGCGGATGTCCCCACCCGACCCATGGCGGCCTTTCCCGGTAAGGAATGCTATCCAAACATTTGGCCATATTAACGGCCAAGCTGTGGAGCTTGAATATATCCCCGTACGCCTGGAAGATAGATGGGCCACCCCGGTACAGTTTGATACCATTGGTACGACTTTGGAAGTAGGACAATATGTATCCATACATTTTTATAGGTTAAGGATTGATGATGCCCTGCGCATACCTGCAAATGCCATATTTATGGATGCAGACCATGCATATGTGTATAGGGTTGTAGATGGAAACATGATAAACACAGTTGTTAGGCTTTCTGGCCGTACAGATGTTTTTGCGGCTGTGTCATATGGCTTAGAGGAAGGAGATGAGGTTTTTGTCCGACCTTAGAAGACTACTTAAATCATTGGTTGTTGTCTTTTTTCTTTTACTCATAACCGGGTGTGCGGCACAAACTACAACAGTGACTTTGGCGCAACTAGAATATGAAGGCATTATTGCCCCGTTTGACCCAGGTACTGTAGTAGAAATAACCCCAACCCTAACCCAAGTTGTATATGGTGACTTAATCCAAAACTGGATGGTGCCTGTAAATGTGGTGTTCCCGCGTACGTATCATATGCATTTCGAAGCAGAAACTTTTGACGGTACCTCCTCAAATATTACATTCCAAGCATGGCAGAATGGATATTTTTCTGGTATGCCCTGGCGTGCCGGCGATAGCATTAGCGCGGGGGATTTTATAGCAGAACTAAGTTTTTACGAGTCCGAAGCCATTAACATAGAGCGCTTTGCGCTTTCGCTGGAAAAAGACCAATTCGAAATTTCATTTCAAAACGAGCGGCAAAACCGCAGGCAAGAAATTAATAATTTGCGCAATACAAGTGATACAACCGGCATTTATAGTTTAAGGATATCAAGAATGGAGCTAGAGTACAGGCAGTTCTTGTACCGCTCACAAAATACAAGACAAAACTTTGAAACCAGGCTGTACAACCTAAACACGCCCACCCGTGCAGAGCGCTTATACGCACCCATTAGCGGAAGAATCACATACAACGTCCCGGCAGCTGAGTCTGGGATGTTTAGGGATTTGCCTGGCGTTATGCCTTCCCCTGTTGGGCGCAGGATTGTGACAATTGTAGATTATACTTACCCGCATTTTTTGGCTACGCCAATGCACCTTTATGTCTTGCGTTATGGTGATATTGTCCCGGTTCAAATAATAGGGCAAGATGTATATTTTCATGCAACAGTAGTTGTGGACCCTATGGTCCAAAACATCCGCAGGGTAGGCAGTCACCAGACCAGGCTAATACCCGTTTGCGAGGATGAGTTTAACGCTTTTGTGTACGAGCTTGCATATCTTGAGATAGACCTCGCGACTGCGACCTTGCATGCGCACCCCAGCGTACCATTGGCCCTGGGCGGGGTGTTGGTAGAAAACCGCGCCGTTACCAGTGAAGGCCACCGCAACTTTGTAATGCTTTACGAAAACGGAAGTATAAGTAGGCGGGATGTAGAGCTGGGGCCGTCTTTTGGGTTAATGGTTCAAATATTATCGGGGCTTAGCCCTGGGCAGCAGGTGGTATTACCATGATTTCATTTTTGTGGCGCAAGATGTGGAAAAACAAATGGATTATGGCTTGCCTCTTGATAGGTAACTTATTGCTTGTGGGTATTGTTGCGGCAACACCACTGTATATAAACGCCACAATGCGAAGGGTATTGCATCAGGATATGCGAGCCTTTCAAGTCGAAAATGGTACGCACCCGGCATTAATGTCATTGCAGTTTATGTTTAACAGTGCCGGTATTAATGACCGCGTGCGCTTGTATTTAGAATCTGCTAACTATTTGGCCCCGGGTATTGCCAATGACATGGGCGTACCCATAGCCAGTACAATCCGCCAAGATACAATGGTTGGCTGGATGGCCATGCCGTATCCTGCGCGGGAAGCCTTTGTCCAAACTCGCACATTGCACCTCACTGGTGTTGGTGGGATGTTTGATAATATACAAATACTTCATGGCCGCTTGCCAGCCAGCTATCTTGTAGATGGCAACATAGTAGAGGCCATTGTTACAGAGCAAGCCCTGCTTACTAACAGCTTGCTACTAGGCGATATGTTGGAAGTGCGCAATGTCTTAAATGTAGGGACGTATTATGTGCATATTGTTGGTATCTATGACTTGGCCGAAGGGTCAGACGAGTTTTGGGGTGCAACTACGATAGACCATCACAGGCACAATATTCTTGTTTCTGACTTTCTTATACGCAGCCATTTTATTTTTAATTATGTGTCGGATTATCGCATTAATACAACATGGATACATTTGCTGGACTACCGTGACATGACATCCAGGGACGCCGCCCACTATATAGATACAATTGCATACTATACGGAGTTTTTTAACGATGCCCGCATGTGGGATTTTCATGTAAACTTTGGCGAAACAATTATGTACTTCACCCAAAGGGCAGATAGGCTTGCTGTGACATTGTGGGTACTGCAGGTGCCAATTTATGTGATACTGGCCTTTTATATTTACATGGTAAGTAGGCAGATATTGCAGTTGGAGCAAAACGAGATATCTATACTCAAGAGCCGCGGGGCCAGCCGTAAGCAAATTTTAGGGATTTATGGCTTGCAAGGGTTGTTTGTGGCCGCTGTATGCTACCCGGCAGGGTTGGCAATAGGTGTGTTTTTGTGCCGGATGCTAGGGGCAAGCAATGGGTTTCTTGAGTTGGTGCAGCGCGCAGCAATTATTGTAGAAATAACTCCTGATGCACTACTTTTTGCTGGTATAGCTATGAGTGTATCGTTTATTACTATGTTTATCCCTGTTGTACGTTTTTCCAAGGTTGGGATTGTAGCACACAAACGCAGCCGCAGCGGCAAGATACAAAAACCTGTATGGCAACGGTTTTTCTTGGATGTGCTATGCCTTGGGATTTCCCTTTACGGTTTGCACAATTTTAATACCCAGCGCGAGGTCATGGCTACTATGGTCAGGACTGCCCAGTCTGTAGACCCGCTTTTGTTTCTTAGCTCATCGTTGTTTATTATGGGGCTTGGGCTGTTTTGTTTACGGATATTCCCTTATATCGTGGGGTTGGTATTTTATTTGGGTAAGCGATTTTGGTCACCGTCTGCATATGCATCTTTGATAAAGGTCATGCGTTCTTCGGGTGAAGAACAATTTATTATGATTTTCTTGCTATTTACCCTTTCTGTTGGTACGTTTAGTGCCCAAGCTGCGCGTACTATCAACTTAAACAACGACCATCAGATTATGTACCTTTCCGGGGCGGACCTTACGTTTAGGGAAAACTGGCGCAGAGAGGGCGGGCAAGCCGTGACGGCGCTAGACGATGACGGGAATATCGTTGCTATGCCCACAGGGGTCAGATTTTACGAGCCGGACTTTGAACGCTTTACCGGTTTTGATGAAATAGACGCTATAACACGTGTCCAGCAGCAGTATGTACAAATATCGCATGCAGAGTCCCCCCCACTAAACGATGTTGTGCTAATGGGTGTGGAGACATATACATTTGGTAACACAATGTGGTTTAGGGATGACTTGCTTAGGGTGCATATTAATTATTTCCTTAATATCCTTGCCAGCCGTGGTGACGGGCTGCTGCTTTCTGACAACTTGCGTACAGTTAATGGGATAAAAACTGGCGATACAGTGCAGTTTACGGATGCATATGCGCGCACTACCAGGGGCGTGGTTGTGGGATTTGTGGACCATTGGCCGGGTTTTGCCCCTGTCCAAAGGGTGGAGCTGGATGGGCAGGTGTTGGAAGTAAACAACTCGCTGGTTGTAGCTAATCTGGGATTTTTGCAAAGCCATATGGGGCTTTACCCTTATCATGTGTGGATGCGTACTAACTCTGACTCCAACCGGTTTTTTTATGACTTTGCAGATGAAAATCGTATAAATTTTATTGCTTTTGGCGATGCAAAAGCCGCGTTGGTGGAAAGCAGAAGCGACCCGGTTTTGCAGGGTACAAACGGGGTCTTGACTGTTGGGTTTATTGTTACGCTGCTGGTATGCTTTACAGGGTTTTTGATTTACTGGATACTGTCTATACGTTCGCGGATATTGCAGTTTAGCATCTTTCGTGCTATGGGTATGAGCATGAAAAGTTTAGCGGCAATATTGCTTAACGAACAACTTTTTATTACTTTCACGGCCATTGTGCTGGGGGCTTTTGTGGGCGAAGTAACAGCAAGGTTGTTTGTGCCCCTTATCCAAATATCGTATACCGCTGCGGACCAGGTTATCCCTCTTAAAATAGTTGCCCAGGCTCGCGACTATGGCAATTTGTATTCTGTTGTTGGTATCATGGTTGTGTTATGCTTTATTGTACTGGCATGGTATGTGTCGCGGATAAAGATAGCCCAGGCGCTTAAGTTGGGTGAAGATTAGAAATTTGAAATTGGACTGGAGGCTCATATGGACATAATCATGGAGTTATTAACATATGAACCGGGATATATGTTTAGGTTCCACCACGTTTTTGGCTACTTCAACTACCCAAGCCACTGGCACAATGCCGTAGAGGTGGTTATGGCAGTTGAAAAAAACGTCATCGTTGAGGCCAACATGGAGACGTATCTCTTAAAAGAAAGTGAAATCATGATTATCCCGCCTGGTGATATACACTCCTTTCGTACAGAGCATTCTAACTGCCAGTTTATTGTTGTGCAGTTTGATTTGCAAATACTTGATTCGATACAGGGGCTAATAAGCGCCGCGTATGCCTATGCCCAGCGGCGCGTAATATCGCGAGAAAAATCTCCCGCGCTTCAAGCCAATATAGCTAAGCTGCTGCTAGATATGCAAGACGAAAACTTAAAAAGGGAGCCCCACTATCAGGCCAATATTGTTAACAAAATCCTTGATATGACCGTCCATTTTTCCCGAAATCCCGATAGCGACGAACCTATTAACTACGAAAGACTTATCCTTCGCAGGGAGGGTATTGTAAAATTAAACGAATGCCTTGCCTATATCAATACCCATTATACAGAGCCGTTGACCTTGGAAACTGTGGCAGAAATTGTAGGCTTTAGTAAGTTCCACTTTGCAAGGTGGTTCCTTAAATACGCTGGGGTGTCTTTTAGCGATTATTTGGATAAGCTTCGCATAAACAAAGTAGAGGCGATGCTGCTAAGCTCACACAAGCCCATATCTGATATCGCTTTTGAGGCCGGCTTCCAAAGCACGGTAACGTTTAACCGTATTTTTAAAGAGCATAAAAAATGCACACCAACCGAGTATCGCAAGTACCACTATATCAAGACCGCATTAACCCCAAAAATGCCCCCTGTAAGCGATGATGTTAGTGCGTCGGACAGGCGATATGCAATAAAAATGCGCCCTCCATTGTCTATAACCCAGCGTAGGCATAGCGGTAAACTATTTTCTAACCCGGTGATATGGGCAGATGTGCCCGACCCGGATATTATCCGCGTTGGCTCTGCGTATTATATGGTAAGCACAAGCATGTATTTTTCACCTCACTGCCCTATCATGAAATCATATGACTTGGTTAATTGGGAGATTGTTAACTATGCGTGTGATATCCTAGAGGACAGCGATGCATTCGCCCTGCGCAATAGAGCCAATGCCTACAGGCAAGGCACATGGGCGGCCAGCTTGCGGTACCACAATGGGATTTTTTATGTGGTGTGTGCATCGTTTACCACTAGCAAGACCTACATATTTAGTACAGAATCTATCGAAAACGGCCCATGGGTACGTTATAGCTTGGATGGGGCCCACCACCATGCCAGCCTACTGTTTGATGATGATGGGCGGGTGTATATTATTAGCGGTGCCGGTGCCTTGCACTTGATGGAGCTAACCAGCGACGCTACGGCAATAAAGCCATCTGACGGGCTATATTGCATCCCCATTAACAATGCCGACGCTGGCGGGAAAGACGGCTTGCCGGCCGAGGGTGCGCATTTATATAAAATTAACGGGCGGTACTACTTGTTTCTAATAGCATGGCCTTCATCAGGAAACGGGCGCAGAATCCAACTATGCTACAGGGCCGACCATATAGAAGGGCCATACGAAGGCCGTGTAATATTGGATGACGATTTGGGTTATATGAATAGAGGCGTGGCACAAGGCGGGATTTTTGATACCCCAAGCGGCGAGTGGTATGCCATGCTGCATCAAGACCATGGCGCAGTTGGGCGCGTACCAATATTGGCCAAAGTGCGATGGGAAGACGACTGGCCAGTGATAGATATCTCGCGAGATATGGCCATACCCATACAAGGGCGCGGGCAAATGCGGATAGCGTCATCAGACGAATTTTACAATAGCAGTATCACAAAATCGTTTACCGCGACCAACAACACCTGCTATTTGTACAAGCACATAGATGAAAAAAACACACAAAGGGTACTAAGTGGCAATGATGAAGAACTACTAGAGAACGGCAATTTCCTAGACAGTATAAATAACTGGGAGTATACAGACATTGCAAGACTTAATGTTGAGATGGATAAATCCTTGGGCAAGCCGGTATTGTATGTCAGCAAACGTGCTACAACAGGCTCTGGGCCCAAGCAAAGCATTATAGATAAAGTAAAACCGGGCGGGGTTTATGAGATTACTGTAAAAATAAAATACATGGCGGGCCCGCTAAGCAAGAAGTTTTATGTAAGCATATTGCGAGGTACAGGCTGGGAAGACATAGAAAACATGGCCCAAGGTACTTTGTACAAAGGCGAATGGGGGGTTATTAAGGGCACCTATGTACTGCCTGTTGATAGTAAGTCAACCAATGCCGCAATTTTTATAGAAACCCCATATGCAGAAAAAGCAAAATACGAAGATGACTTGATGGACTTTTACGTAGAAAGCGTATCCATGGTTGCTAAGCCAACATACCTAAACCACTCTACTGTAGCTGGGGAGAATGACCTGGGTGACTCCCGTCTAGACCTTGTATGGCAGTGGAACCACAACCCCGACCATAACCTATGGTCGCTTACGGAGCGGCCGGGATATTTGCGTCTCAAAACCGGCTATCTATGCCAAGGTGGCTTGACAGAAGCCCGCAATACCCTAACACAGCGTACCTTTGGGCCGGTATGTGCAGGTGTTGCGGCCCTAGATATAAGCGGCATGAAAGAAGGGGATATAGCTGGGCTTGCCGCACTGCAAAACCTATATGGCTATGTGGGTGTACGGGCAGATAGCGGTACAAAAAGTATAGTCATGGTAAGCATGGCAACCGGTAGCCCAGTTATAGTAGAGGCTGCCCCACTTGTGGGTGATAGGGTATACCTAAGGGCCGACTTTGATTTTACCAACGCTGCCGACAAGGTGCGCTTCTTTTATAGCGAAGACGAAATACACTGGCATGTGATAGGCAATGTGCTGCCAATGCAATATGATTTGACCCACTTTACCGGATATAGGCTTGGGTTGTTTTATTATGCGACGCAGGTCGTGGGTGGGCATGTAGATTTTGATTACTTCCGTATTTCGGATAGCTTGGCAAAGCATGATAGGGAATTGGTGATATTAAACGCCAAGTACGACGGCACAAAAGTAGTGAAAGGGATAAATAACGCTATATTTGAGCTAACCATACATATGGATGCATTGCCAGACAACGTGACATATAAAGGAGTTTCAATATCCATCCCTGTCCCCAATGGGGTAGATGTAGAAGATGTAATATTTTGCAATGACAATATCAGCGGCAATGCCAGATACGAAATAAGCGATAACCGTTTGCAATTGTTTGTAGAAGGTAAAGAAGTAGATTTTTATAACAAAGCGTCGGACTTATTTGCGCTGTTGCGGTTTAAAGTGGTGGGGTATGTGGCATGTGACACTGTTTTGACTTTTTCTACAGACTATATATATGTAGATGGCGGGAACATATCATATTGCACTCACAATATGTATACGACCGTTGAATTAAAGGCAATTGACACTCACGCAAAGGGCAAGCCTTTGGGTTATACAAACCCGCTTATAAGCCATAAGTTTGGTGCAGAGCCTTGCGCTATGGAGTATGACGGGCGCTTGTATATATACATGGCAAGCGACACATACGAGTATAACGAGCGTGGGCGCATCATTGACAATACCCATCAAAAAATAAACAACATAACAGTGATTTCTACAACAGATATGATTAATTGGGTAGACCATGGTGAGATTTGTATAGCCGGGGCAGATGGTGTGGCCAAGTGGGCTACACATTCGTGGGCACCTATAGTTGCATGGAAGAAAATTGACGGAATAGACCGTTTTGCCCTGTACTTTAAAAATGGTGAAGCCGGCACTGGGGTGCTTGTTGCAGATACGCCACTAGGCCCGTGGCAAGACCCACTAGGCGCCCCTATATCCAACAACCCAAGTGTGGGGGATATTGGCTGGTGCGATGACTTTACTGTGCCCATGGTCAATGACGGCGTATTCAACTATAAAGGGCAGTGGTTTATTGTTTCGCATACGCATGAGCTATGCCAGGCCTTGGGCGAAGCAAAAGGATACCGCTCACCCAAAATCACGAAAATATCATTTACACCCGATGGCCGTACCTTGCCAGTAAAAGAAGATGTGATAGCCCCCCTAGGAGGCATTAACCCATATGAAACAATACCTGCCGAGACATACGCCTGGCGGGCAGGTGCCACTATTGATGTTGTAAGTGGCGGCACTGGATTGTGCGTTACAGGTATAAGCGACGGTGACTGGTTGGCGGTAGCCAATGTAAATTTTAGCGAAACCGGTGCCGTAAGGTTTAACGCCAGGGTTGCATCAAGATACGGCAGTGAAATAGAAATAAGGCTAGACAGCCCAAGCGGGCCAATAGCCGGGACGCTAATAACAGGTGCAACAGGCAGTTCAAGTACTTGGGAAACTCGCCACTGTGATGTAGCCAATATTACGGGGGTATACAATGTTTTTTTTGTGTTTAGGGGAGACAGTGACAGGGATTTGTTGAGTATGGACTATTGGTGGTTTGATACTAATCTCAAGTAAAATGCAAATTTGCCCAAACGAAAAATCACTAATACCTGATATTTTCTATTTGGGCAAATTCTCAGAATTTATTTGAGATTAGTATGAACACTTTATTACGGAGGTATAGCATGAGCAAAGAATCTGCACTATGGTACAAAAGCCCTGCACATCCTAGCAAATGGTCAGAAGCATTGCCGGTTGGTAATGGCCGGCTGGGCGCTATGGTTTTTGGTGGGGTAAACACAGAGCGTATACAGTTAAACGAAGATACGTTATGGTCCGGAGGTTATAGAAACAGAAATAACCCTGACGCTAAAGGCAATATTGATAAAATCCGCGAGTTGCTAAAGCAGGGTAATGTCCATGACGCGGAGCAATTGTCACGGTACGCGCTGGCAGGTACGCCAGAGTACCAGCGTGCGTATCAGACATTGGGTGATTTGCAAATTTTATTTCATGATATGCCTGGCGACATTTGTGATTATAGGCGTAGCTTGTGCTTGGATACGGCTATAGTGTCGGTTGAGTTTAACGCAGGGGGATACCTGTATAAGCGGGATGTTTTAGCCTCTGCCCCAGCAGGTGTTATAGCAATAAAATTTACGACCAACAACCCAAGTGGGCTTTCTTTTGACGCAAGGCTTACAAGAGGCCGTTATAGCAATTGCACAGGGAGTCACGGTAAAAACGCTATTTTTATGAATGGCGTAAATGGCGGCCATGATGGGATTTCGTTCCACTGTCTTGCCAGCGGCCATGCAGATGCAGATGGGGATATAGAGGTTGTAGGCGAGTACTTGATCATACGCAATGCTCGCGAGGCTTATATTTATATAACCGCCGCTACAAGTTTTAAGCATAGCAACACATTAGATGTATGCAGCGAGACTAATAACGCAGCAGCAAATAAAGGATACACAAGCATATTGCACGAGCATATACAAGATTATCAAGCACTCGAGAGCCGTGTAACCCTTAGCTTAGAAGGCGAAAACACTACACACCTCCCTACAGACGAACGCCTACAAAAAGTAAAAAGCGGGACCGCAGACCCAGGCCTTACGGCACTTTACTTCCGCTTTGGCCGGTACCTGCTTATATCTTGCAGCCGCACTGGTAGTTTGCCTGCTAACTTGCAAGGACTCTGGTGCAATGACTTTTTACCGCCATGGGACAGCAAATATACAATAAATATAAACACCCAAATGAACTATTGGCCCGCAGAGATATGCAATCTTACAGAATGCCACAACCCGCTTTTCGAACATCTATGGCGTATGCACCCAAGGGGGACAATAACCGCGACTGAAATGTATAACGCACGGGGGTTTGTGGCTCACCACAATACAGATATCTGGGGCGACACCGCGCCACAAGACTCATATATTGCGGCAACATATTGGGTGATGGGTGCAGCATGGCTATGCTTGCATATCTGGGAGCACTACGAGTATACCCTTGACAAGGATTTTCTTGCGGCACACTTTGGCTTGCTCAAAGATGCATGTATGTTCTTTGTTGACTTCCTTGTCGAAAACGAACAGGGCGAGCTTATTGTCTCGCCAACCGTCTCACCAGAAAACACATACAAACTTGCAAATGGTAAAAACGGCACCCTATGCGAGGGCTGTGCCATGGATGGGCAAATTTTAGCAGAGCTGTTTGCCGCTTGCGAAAAAGCTTGCGATATCTTAAACCAGGATACGGGTTTTGCAAGTACCATTGCCACCATGCGCAGCAAGCTGCCACCCACACGTGTAGGCAAAAACGGCGGCATAATGGAATGGCTTACCGAGAAAGAAGAAGCAGAGCCAGGGCATAGGCATATGTCACACTTGTTTGCACTGTTCCCCGGAAACGGTATTACTCCCGAAACAACCCCAGAACTGGCAGAAGCAGCGCGCACAACCCTGGCGCTAAGGTTGGCTAGTGGCGGCGGGCACACAGGCTGGAGCCGGGCGTGGATCATAAACTTCTTGGCCAAGTTGGGCGATGGTAACGGGGCATACAGCCACTTTAATGAGTTGCTATGCCACTCAACGCTACCCAACCTTTTTGATGACCACCCGCCTTTTCAGATAGACGGCAACTTTGGTGCAACAGCTGCAATAGCTCATATGCTGGTAAGCAGCAGCCACAACAAAGTATATTTGCTAAAAGCTTTGCCAGAAGAGTGGAAACAGGGCAGTGTGAATGGACTATGCGCAAAAGGCGGCTTAGTGGTTAATCTGTCTTGGGCCAACGGGAAGTTAACGGAGGCAACATTTTATGCAAAACACGATTATGCAGGGGTTATTGTATATAACGGTGTACAGATGCCTATAAAGCTGCCCAAGGGAGAAACTGTTTCTTGGGGAGACATAAATAAGCTGAGTTAAGCTTGGTGCTAAACCTTAGAATCTGTGTTCATAGGCGGCAAATCGCTTTTGGCCCAATCATCAAAACTGCCAGCTTGCTTAGAATGGAGACTATCATGGTTGTATTAAAAAGACTACACTACTTGTTACCAGTTGCATTTATATTAATTGCCATGTTGCTTACATCATGTGGCAGTACGGCCAATTATCAACCCCGTGAATATGACATGACAAATGGCTACTATCAAACAGAAGAATATGACCCAGAAGACATGCAAGAACCAGAATTTTTGGATGATGTAGGGGAAGATGAGCCGGATGTCGAACCAGGCAACGAGCCAGCGTACCCAACACAGCCAATAGAAACGCTAATGTACAGCATGGCATATGACCCCATCATCCAAACACAGGAACATGGCATTTATGGTGTGGGTGCTTATGTGCTTAGCGGGGTGCCGTATTTGGGTGTGTCTGGCTCGCCTGTGCTTACTGTTGTTGCGCATCCTTCTGGCGAGGGTAACGCCATACTTATATCTGATAGGCAGCAAAATTTTTATGCTTTGGATATAAACCTTGCGCCACTTGAGGTCACTTTTGGTGCTGTGTATGCCTTTACAGTGTCTGGCCGTGCGGCTGAAGGTATAACTATGCAATTGGGCCGTACAGATGCGCCATGGAGTGCATATGCCACCGCAATTGTCCCTCAAAGCGGAACGTGGTATATCACACATACCCTAACCGCAAACCAGTTGCTGGAGCATTTTGTATCCAACCAGCGCGGTGTAAGGATTATGACCGCCAATGCCCCAACCTATGATTTTTATATAGACAGCATAGAAGTAGTGCGGATAGGTGAGCGCGGGTTAGACGAGCCAGTTTTCCCGGAATGGGACTTGGCTGCTGCGTCTTTGGCAGAATCATTTGCAGGGCATTTCATGTTCGGCAATATCTGGAGTACTGCCTCCCGGTTGGGCTCGTTTAATACAATGGACGGTTTTTTACACCACTTTAATGCAGTAACCGCAGAAAACAACCATAAGGTAGACACAATAGCAGCAAACCCAGACCCAAACAACTGGACCTTCACCACAGCCGACTATATCGTAGCCTGGGCAGAAGAAAATGACCTAGCCATGATAGGGCATACATTGGTGTGGCATTCCCAGTCCCCGCCGTGGCTTACGACCGTTGCGGACTCTGGCAACCAGCCTTTGACCCGTGCGCAAGCCATTGCCAACATGCATTTATATATTAGCACCGTAGCCGGTAGATATGCAGGCAGTATGTATGCATGGGACGTGGTAAACGAGGCAATATGGGGCGCGGATGCTTCCCGCTGGAGGGCAAACCCAGATTGGCGGGCATATATGCGCAGTGCCGATAGGGGGCTTGACCCTGCAAACCAGTCCCAGTGGTATGACGCGTTTGCCAACGGTGCCGTGGGCGACGAATGTGGCTCGGATTATATATACTATGCATTTAGGTTTGCCCGTATCTACGACCCATTTGCTATCTTGTACTACAACGATTATAACGACCATGTGCCAGGCAAACGTGACGCGATAGCACAGATGGTAATAGAAATAAACGAGCGTTGGAGAAGCGACCCATCGTACGACGGGCGATTGCTAATTGAAGGCATAGGGATGCAAGCCCACTATAGTATAAGAGGCTGGATGACAAACCCGGCATATGTAAGATCCGCAATTGAGCTGTATATAACCACCGGTGCCAGGCTAAGTATCACAGAATGGGATATTACTATTGGCGGAAGTGCCGCCTCGCCCGCAACTATGACCCAGGCCCTACTGGAAGAACAAGCCGCACGCTTTGGCTTGCTAATGAGCTGGTACCTAGAATTTGCGGATTATATCGAGCGTGTGAGTGTTTGGGGGCTTGCGGACCATCATAGCTGGATATCGTGGGGGTACCCTGTACTCTTTGACACTAACTTCCACACAA
>WQVY01000028.1 GCA_009785605.1 Defluviitaleaceae bacterium
TATTTGCGTTTTCTCTTTTTATGCTTTTTGGGGATTGTATCTACTCATTCTTTCCTTTTTATGTGAAACGGGGCTGTCTTGCTTTTTTCTTCGCAAGACAGCCCCTTTTGTGTAGTACTATATTAATATTGTGCTATACATCCTTGGCCCTGGGCGAGCTAACTAGTGCTGCAAGGTACCCAAATACAATTGCAATTGTTACCCCACCGGCCATGGCCGTAAAGCCGCCGGTTACTACCCCCAAAAGCCCACGCTCATCAACTGCTTTTTTTACACCCCTGGCCAACAAATTGCCAAAGCCCGGAAGTGGTATGGTTGCCCCTGCACCCGCAAAGTCTACTAGCCTGTCATACCAGCCCAAGCCGCCTAATATGCAGCCCGCCACAACAAAAACTACCAATATACGCGCTGGTGTAAGCTTGGTAAGGTCAATCAAAAGCTGGCCAACAACACATATCGCTCCACCAACAATAAATGCCCAAAGTATATTCATCGTGTACCTCCTAATATCGATTTCAAATTAAACCTGTTTGACAGAGCTGCGGCTTGGAATACAGCCTCTTAGTTTAAACTGCCTTCTATAGCCACTGCATGGGCTATAGACGGTATGCTTTCCCCTTGCTGGATAGTGGCCACGCTATGAAGTGCGCCGGTTGGTACTAGCAGCATCCGCTTTAACTTGCCGGTTTTGAGCTGTTTATAAAAATACCCGCCAAAGGTAACCGCCGCGCAGCCGCAGCCGCTGCCACCGGCATGTACGTCTTGTTTTTGTGTGTCATATATCATACAGCCGCAGTCTTTGTGGTTGGTTAGGTCATATCCTGCTTCGTTCATGAGCTGCAATAGCAGCTCGCTTCCTATCTTGCCTAGGTCGCCGGTGGCAATAACATCGTAATGGCTTGGCTGTATATTCATATCTTGGAAGTGCTTTACCAGTACATGTGCTGCTGCCGGTGCCATGGCGGCACCCATATTGTTTGCGTCACGTATCCCCATATCTACTATTGCGCCTGTGGTGGCGGCAGTAATATATGGGCCTACTCCACCTGCACAAATAGTAACGGCACCACAACCGGTTACTGTCCACGAGGCTGTGGGCGGGCGTTGGGTGCCCAGCTCTAGTGGGAAGCGGAAGGTTTTTTCGGCACCGCAAAAGTGGCTGCTGGCACAGGCTATTATGTGATTGGCGAAACCGCCGTCTATTATCATTGCGCCCAATGACATGGCTTCGCCTATGGCAGAGCATGCGCTAAACAAGCCAAAGAATGGCCGGCCCAAGTCGCGTACCGCAAAAGTCGAGCCTGTTTCCTGGTTAAGCAAGTCCCCGGCAAGGATGTATTGGATGTCTTCCAGTTGTAAGTTGGCCTTTTGGGCGGCTAGAGTTATGGCCTGGCGTGACATTTCGCTTTCGGCTTTTTCGCAACTGTCTGTGCCAAAAAGTGCGTCATTGGAAATAATATCGTAGTGTTTGGCCAAGGGGCCTTCGCCTTCCTTTTGCCCAACTATTGTTGCTGTAGCCGTTATGGACGGCGGATTTTGGAACCGGACAGTTTGTTCACCAATATGTTTTTCCATATATACCTCACCTTACAAAATAATAGACAAGCCCCACCAGCACAGAGGCCATAACACCATATACTATTACTGGCCCTGCGATGATGAAAATCTTTGCACCAATGCCAAGCACCAAGCCTTCTTTTTTATACTCTATGGCAGGTGCCGCTATGGCATTGGCAAAGCCGGTAATAGGTACAACAGAGCCTGCACCTGCATGTTTGCCAAGCTTGTTGTATAACCCCAGCGCGGTCAGCAGCACCGCCGTGATAATTAACAGCCCGGCGGTTATAAGCCCTGCATCGTCACGTGAAAAGTTATGCGCTTCTAGGATATTGTAGATTACTTGCCCAATAGCGCAGATGCTCCCGCCAACCAGGAAGGCTTTGAGGCAGTTAATACCCACCGTACTGCCTGGTGACACTGCTTTTACCATCTCCTGATATCGTTGTTTCTCCGTTGTGTTCATATATTAATTAATGCCTCCTTACATCGCATTTACATCAAAAAAACCAGGTACAAGAAAATACATAAGCGACCCAACAAGCTTGCCAATGGCAATAGCCAGCACCAGAAAAAACATCCCGCGTTGCAACCTAGCCCTACGCGAAAAAATTGGGATAACGTTTAAGACCTCTGCAAGTGACATAGCCAAGCAGCCAAAAAAAATACCGTTTGCAAAGCTAAGCACAACCACGCCAACACTCCCTATAGGAATATATAACCGAAATATCCCTGTTAGTGTGCCAAAAATACCGCCAAATACAAGTGTGGTCTCGTAGCTTTTTATTTGGCTGGTTGTATGTGTTTTTTGTGCCAGTCTTGTAACAACGCCTACAATTGTAAGAAAGGCGTATACAGCCCCAGCAATTACAAGCCCCGACCCGAAGCCTATAATCACCGTTGCTGCATGCTTTATTGGCTCCATTTAACTTATATCTCCATTTTTAACACGGTCTTCCTTTGCTTTTTTGCGCTGGCTTAGTACTTCTACTACAGTGTCTGTAACATCGTTTTCGTATAGTTCCATCTCTACCTCTATTGGTGTTGGGTCGTCTGTGATTTTTTTGCCCATGAAGTGGTTATAAAAAACAAATATCCCAACAGCCAACCCAATAGAGTAGGGGATGCTTATTATCCTTGGGTTGGTTCTTTCTACCCCGTAAAATATCCGGTAATAAGTTTCGAAGATTTTAGGCATTTGTCCATCGTTGTGGAAGGACATAATGGCCGTTGCAGAGCCTATAAACAGCACCATAGCTACAAGTGCGACTCTCAACCATTTTAGTACCGGCCTGTCGTGGCTTTTGTGGGATGAGTACTGTACCAGAGTGTCTATTTCGCCTACGTTGTTAACTGTGTAGTCTGGGTATGCTTTGTTAATTTTTTTTATGATGTCTGTTACGCTTACTAGGTAGCTTTTTTTCTTTTCGTTGTCTTGATGTATGTTAACAAGGCTTAATTTGTTGACTTTGTCTGCTATCTTGGCTGGGGCTACTACATCTGCAACGTCTTGTATAAGAATCTCACGTTTCTCGGAAATCGAGGCTTTTTTCGCCGGCTTGATGTAGATGTCTATGGGTGTATGCCTCCTTTTGGGCCGATATATCAATCGCACCTATTGATATAAATGTCCCATGAAATTCTCTTTCTGGTTGTGGCTGGCCTATGAGTCTTATTGCGACGATTATTGCTGCCGCTATTAGCAACATTAGTATCACCCGGCGGTACTTTTTCATGTATTGGTAAAGCAAAAATTTCACCCCAGTTTATGGATATATTTTTTCTGTCATTCTTCCCATAAATAGTGCATAATAATATCAATTTCAGGTAGGACTTTAATAGACTTCTCATATCAAATGAAAAAGGAGCCCAGCCATGCAAGCAATTACCAGGCAAGGCAAAACAGTAGAAGACTCGTTGGGGAAAGTAATCCTTCCCCTGGGTGTGTATTATGGGATAAGTACCCAGCGCGCCATAGAAAACTTTCCAATCACCAACTATCAACTTCACCCAGAGCTTATTAAAGCCATTGCTATGGTAAAAAAGGCAGCGGCGTGCGCCAATAAGCCGGTGCTTGAAACAAAAGCCCCCGGTATATTCCCATACATTGTTAGCGCATGTGACGCTATCATAGACGGCTACTATCACGAACATTTTGTAGTTGACCCAATCCAGGGTGGCGCTGGCACGTCTTTGAATATGAACGCCAACGAAGTCATAGCCAATATTGCCTTGGTAGAGATGGGGCATGACAAGTACCTAAACGCCGTGATAAGCCCCTACGACCATGTAAACATGTCCCAATCTACCAATGATGTAATACCTACCGCTGCCCGTATATGTATAAGGAAGCTGCTAGACCAGCTACTAGAAACCATGGCAGAGCTATGCGAGATTTTTAAAGAAAAAGCCAAAGAGTTTGACAATGTAGTAAAAATGGGGCGCACCCACCTGCAAGATGCGGTGCCCATCCGCTTAGGTCAGGAGTTTGACGCATATGTGCGCGTACTACAGCGTGATATAGACAGGATAAGCAACACAGGCAACTACTTATACGAGGTAAACCTAGGCGCAACGGCAGTAGGTACAGCCCTCAACGCCAACCCAGACTATGTGCGGGAAGTAATAAACCAACTACGAGACATCACCGGTTTTAAAGATATAAGGCGGTGCGGGAGCTTGGTTGACGGCACCCAAAATACAGACTGTTTTACTGAAGTATCTGCCGCACTAAAAATATGCGCGATTAACATGTCCAAAATTGCAAATGACCTGCGACTAATGGCCTCCGGCCCTGCATGCGGCTTAGGCGAGATTACTATGGAAAAACTCCAAGATGGGTCTTCTATAATGCCAGAAAAGGTAAACCCTGTACTACCAGAGCTTATAAACCAGGTAGCATTTCAGGTGATAGGCAATGACCTAACCGTGAGCCTGGCCTCAGAAGCTGGACAGTTTGAGCTTAACGTCATGCAGCCAGTGTTGATATTTAACCTTATACAATCTGTAAGTATGATGAACAATGCGTTCAAGGTGTTTGGCGAACGCTGCATAAAACTTATAAGGCTAAGCGAAAACAACCTAAACCGTCTAAAACGCTACGTAGACGAAAGCCCAATAATAGCAACGGCCCTTGCACCATATATCGGGTACGAGAGAGCCGGTGCTATAGCGCGTATTGCCCTGTCAGAAAAGACCACCGCGCTTGAAATTTGCCTGCAAGACGCAACACTAGTAAACAGGCTTGGCGGCGAAGATATGATAAGAAAGATATTGGACCCGGATGCGATGACGCGGATGGGCGAGAATTTGAAATAATACCGCATTAAAGGTTTATCATTTGTATCAAAACCGAAACATATGTGGAGGCAAGCACATGAGGGAGATACCTACTACTAAAATAATACAAACCGTGGCAGAGCTGTGCATTAAGGCAAACATCCATGCAGACCCAGGCATATGCAGTGCTATCAAACAAGCAAGATGTAAAGAAACATCCACGCTTGCAAAAAGCGCCATGGGCGTAATACTAGAAAATATGGACGTAGCCAAAGCCGAAAACATGCCCATCTGCCAAGATACGGGCATGGTAGTAGTGTTTGTGGATATGGGCGAAGATGTGCGTGTTGTAGCATCATGTGGCCCTGCACAAGAAGTCAAACCCAAAAGCCTTATAAACCTAGCCATAAACGAAGGTGTACGCCGCGGCTACCGCGATGGGTATCTTAGGGCCAGTGTAGTACACGACCCCATATCACGCAAAAATACCGGGGATAACACCCCAGCGGTAATACACTACAACATCGTCTCTGGTGACAATATAAAGATAACAGTAATGCCCAAGGGCTTTGGCAGCGAAAACAAAGGCGGCATAAAAATGTTAACCCCTTCAAGCGGGCTGGCCGGTGTGGAGGATTTTGTTGTAGATGTTGTACGGCAAGCCGGGCCGGACCCATGCCCGCCAATAGTTGTGGGTGTGGGTGTAGGCGGTACAATGGAAAAGGCCGCGCTATTGTCTAAAGAAGCCCTGGCACAGATGTTTGAAAAAAATACCGACCCTGTATGGGCCGGTGTAGAATCGCGGTTACTAGAAAAAATTAATGCGCTTGGCATAGGTGCAGCAGGATTTAAGGGTAATACCACCGCACTGGGCGTGCGAGTTTTGACTTATGCTACACATATTGCCGGGTTGCCGGTAGCGGTTAATATTGGGTGCCATGTTTCGCGGCATATGTCGGCTGTGATATAGGAAAACTAGTTGACCCGTACATGGGTATAGCAGTTATGCGAAAGGGATATAACGTATGAACCTACAAACTCCACTAACAAACGATGTAATTGCTAAACTAAAAGCCGGTGATGCAATAAAACTCACCGGTACCATATACACTGCCCGCGACGCCGCACATCAGCGCATGTACGAAGCTCATATTAACGGCAGTACTGCGCCATTTGATTACACGGGCCAGGCTGTATTTTATGCTGGGCCATGCCCGGCACCCCCCGGCAAGCTAATTGGCTCCGTAGGCCCCACAACTGCTGGCCGTATGGATGCCTACGCGCCTGACCTTATAAAGGCGGGGCTCAAAGTTATGATAGGCAAAGGCGCACGTTCGCCCAAGGTAACAGAAGCAATCACACAGTATGGGGGGCTATACTTAGTAGCAATAGGCGGCACGGCGGCGCTTATGGCAAAATGCGTACAATCGTCGGATGTTGTGGCCTACGATGACCTGGGTACGGAGGCTGTACGCAAGCTTATGGTTGTAGATATGCCGCTGGTAGTGGCAATAGATAGCACCGGCGGTAGTATTTTTGAATAGGGGAGCTGTACAGCATGAGTTTATTTACCGAGCCAATCAATAACTGGGATGACTGGGGCAAGATATTCCAATCAGTCCCTGCTTTCGCGCCGCTAATTGAACATATCATGACAAAGGAAAACTTGCTGTTTACAGAAATAGAAAACCTAAAACCCGGCGCAAACGCTGTTTTCAAAGTTGGCAACTATGTTGTAAAAATATTTATGCCGCTTGGCGTGGGCAGGGAGTTCGGTACTAATGTCGATACAGAGTTATTTGGTATGCGCTTGGCCAACACACAAGGTGTACCCTCTCCCAAACTCATCGCCGATGGCGTGGTCGAAGATAAGTACACTTTCCGATATATGATTATGGAGTATATCCATGGCAAGACTCTTGGCGATATCGAATCCGATTTAAGTTATGAAGACAAAATTAGTATCGGCAAACAAATCCGCGCTATCACAGACAAAATGAATGTACCATGTGAAAATTTTACAGATATCGATGTTATGGAATACGCATTGAATGATATTGAATGGGAAAACGAAAAATTCCCTGCTTCATTTCAAGCAGAACGATTAAAAATCCTTGCTGACTTCCATATCAACGAAAAAGATAAAGTTTACTGCCACGGCGATTTTCATTGTGAAAATGTTTTGGTGGACGATAATTTGAATGTTTACCTCATAGATTTTGCAGATGCAATGTACGCGCCAGCGGGGTACGACGAAATGTATGTTGTTAGTGCTTTATTTTGCTTCGAAAAACCTTATATGCTCGGGTACTACGATGGTGATTATACAGTCGAGGACATTGTTGACTTGTGTATGACTTGGTATCCCGTTCATGTTTGGGGACATGCTACAGCATCAGAACATTTAAAACCTGTTGATGAGATTGTTTCGTTTGCTGTAATGCGTGAACGGCTACACAAATTGGTTGAAACAGAGAAATGTAAATGAGAAGATGTGTGAGTATGGTATACAGCTGTAGCAATCAACTGAATTGTATTTTATAACAGGCTGGGAGGCTACTACATGAAGGCGAAATTTACTTGGAAAATGTTATTTATTCTAGTGCTAGTACTGCTAACATCATGTAGTAGAGGAAGTGACTCCGGTACACCTGATTCCCCAGTTGCGGAGTACCCACCGGCTACGGAAAGCGGCACCTACCCAGGCACCCCAGAGCCTCAAGAAACTCCCAAGCCGGAGACAATCCTTACCCCTGTACCTACCCCTAATCCTATCTTCCACTCTGGTAATACAAGGGCCCAATACATAGAAGACCTTGACTATTTATATGAGATATTAAAGGCCAATTTCCCACACATCAATGCCCTATACCGGGCGCGCGGTGTGTGCTTGCATGAGTTATTCGCTAATGCGAGATACACGTTGGAAGCGGCCCACCATCACAGTAATTTTATACGGATTTTACACGAAGAAATTTTTGACCAAGTCAACAGGTTTGGGCATATGGATATCTTAGACAGCAATCGCGTGAGGTCACTTATCCCGTTTAGGCTTACAAGCGAGTTTGCGCCTTTTATCGAAGTAATGGGCAACCCTGCATCCAGGGCTTTTTATAGTCTTACAGATGCTGATTTTGAGCCTCATGTGCAAGAAGAACCCGCGCAAAACCACGCACAAAATCCAGATGCCGTACAGCATCAGCAAGGGAATGTAGAAACCAAAATCATAGAGCAAGGCCGTATTGCGTATGTACGTATCCATCAAATGAGTGCCCGGTCAATGGCAGGGGATTACCTTCAGCTTATTCAGTTTTATGAAAGCATCGCGAGCTACGAGCACCTGATAGTTGATATAAGAGGTAACCCCGGCGGTGACTCGCGATTTTTCCCGGACCTTGTTATTGCCCCCAATATAAACCAGACACTGTATACCAACCTGTTTATGTTTTTTATGGCAGGTGAGCATAATATGCGATTTCTTAAGCCGCTTATAGAGTTAGGATGGCTGCAAGTTGACCCCGTACATCCAGGGGTTTTTGAGGAACTTCCGCATTTCAGTCCCCAAGACATACAGGGGCTTGACTACTATGTGCGAATAGTCGACCAAATAAATCCAAGCAGAGATAAAGCGATGTTTGGCGGCAAGATATGGCTTTTAATAGACGGGAGAAATTTTTCTGCAAGTGGTGATGCTGTTGAAATTGTTAAACAGACTGGCTTTGCTACCTTGGTAGGCGAACCAACAGGAAGTAGCGGCACCGGTATCAATCCCACAATTGTTGCACTCCCCAATAGCGGCATATTAATACAATATAGCAGTGCGTACGGCACCGGCTTCACTGGCCGCAACGGCTACGAATATGGCACACAGCCGCATATGTTTAACTTTGAGGGTATGTGTGCCCTAGAAACTACTCTTGCACTTATAGAACGTGGCGAGTATTATGAGGCTATGGCTCCTATCTCTATAGCAGGTCCTTATGCTTAAACGGTTATGCCGTCAGTATAGGCTACTGTACTCATATTTTTTAAGGGGAAATTGAGATGATTGTTCAGTTTTTACGTGCGGTATTGAAGGAAAATTTTCCACGCAACTTAAAGAGTGAACCCTTGTCACACGCACAACTACGAGCAATAAGTGTTGGTGCGATTTTGGCTGGGGTGCGAACAGAATATTGGGATAGTCTGATAACAGGCACAAGCACGAATACACAAAAATCATTGAGTAAATGGTGGGGTATTGATTCT
Organism: Defluviitaleaceae bacterium; assembly: GCA_009785605.1. Classification (GTDB taxonomy): domain Bacteria; phylum Bacillota; class Clostridia; order Lachnospirales; family WQUN01; genus WRAN01. The sequence goes on from WQVY01000028.1 coordinate 9,085, forward strand.
TCACAAACGGCTGTAGAAACGCTGGAAAGCATTAAAAACAAAAGACATAGTCAAATGTATAATGTTATTTTGGCGAATGTTGGGCAAGCATGGTACCGGGAGCCGTCCTTTGAAGATTTTATGAGAGCATATCAGTTGATGAACTTGCCGTTGATAGATGATGATATTGCAAATAAATACAGTCGTGAAGTTGAAATGCTGGAGCCTCATATCGACAAACTATATAATATATCCACTGAAACTTCTGATGATAAAGTCGAACAAACATTGAAAGAGTTGTTGGGTGATGATGCAACAATCAGTTTGTGCGTACAGATTTATGGTAGCGTGATGGATAAATACGATAATTACACACAAAGCTATAACAACTTGATAGAAACTTTTGAAGAATTACAAAAGCGTAATATTGTGAGCAATAAAAAGGAATTGGAACGCATTGATACTGCGGCATGGGATATGGGGCGCATGGTCAACGTAGCCCGGTGGTGTTATGAGTTAAAGTATATATCTATATCACAGGCGTGGGAATATATTTTTCTTGCAGAGAATGAAAGTGTGCCGCGCTATGCCGATTGGGTGGAACTTGGCAAGTCATATGCAGTAGGTCGCGCAATGTGGGGCGGTTCAGGTGTACAGCTTACCAATACAATTGATATAATTGAGCGTCTGCATAAAGACGACAAAAGCCCTTGGAAGCATCTGACGCTACAGCACGGCGTTTAATATGAAAATAATATAAATTATAGAAGGGATGAAAAAAATGAATAACGAAGAACGGTTTGGGAAAACCTTGTTGGTTTCTGTTGCATCAAAAGGAAGGGGATTGCGAAAGAGAGTTTTATACTTAATTGCGGCTTTTGTTTTTGTTGCCGCAGGCATTGTGCTTACCCTTAACCCCGAGCTGGGCGTTGTAGTCGAAGAAGATGCACACTTAGTGCCTGTTTTTATCGCCATATTTATCGCTGTGGGGCTCATATTTGTTATTTTATCCCTCGTGCGCTCTAAGCAATCCTCAATCACCCTTTACGAACAAGGCATCATGTATGCTCATGGGAAAAAAGTAACGGAGGCAGGGTTTAGCGATCTTGAGGGTATAAGGCTGGAAACAAGCGCTGTTGCAATTGGCGGCGTGGCGATTCCGCTAGGGTCTTTGGGGCAAGAGTCGGTTACGATACGGATGAAAGATGGCACAGTGGTGGTTCTGCGAAAATCAACCATATCTAATTTCAGAGATTTCGCTGATAAATTTGGCGTGGTTTATACACGATGGTTGCTGGATGGTTTAACATTGGACAATATATCCGATGCAGAAATTTCATTTGGGCCGGATTTGAAATTGCGTAGCGGGCAATTTATATATATCGAAAAGAAGCAGGAAAAAACCATGCCTTTAAGCGATATTCACAGTCTTGAAATCGAGACTGGTGACGAGTATAACTATTTTTGGCTCACATCTAAAACCCTAACAAACAAAAACGGAACTCCCAAAAAAGTTATTGGCGGACAAACAGCTATGGCACTAAACTTAGAGGCCTTGCACATTATTGTGCAGATGATATTAGGAAACGAATAGTTGCGACAGAGCACCCCTCCAACATAACAGAACCCGAATCCTTATAATATAATATTCGAGATTATGAACACCAAAGCCCATAAACAAGGCATTTTTAAGCCTTAGTCTATGGGCTTTCCTGTCTTAAAAAAGTTCCTCTTGACAAAAACCTCAACGGCTACGATTACGACACACAACCATATGTGTTTAACTTTGAAGGTATGAATGCCCTAGAAACCACTATAGCAAGTCCTTCAACTGGCTAAGCGCCACTATAGCCTCAAGCGGTGTGATAGCATCTGTGTTTATGGATTTTAAGGCCTGCGCCAGTTTATTTTCGGCTGCGGGTACAGGGGGTGGGGGTATGCTATCGGTTTTTCTTGAAATATCTGCGGCGTTTAATGCGGTTAGTAGTTGGTTTGCCCTCTCTAATGTGTCTGGCGGCAACCCGGCCAGTCTTGCCACATGTATACCAAAACTTTGCCCTGCCTCGCCATGGATTAGTTTGCGCAAGAATGCTATATCTACCTCACCGTTTTTTTCGGTTTCTTGTGCTGTAAAGCAGTAGTTTATTACCCCTTCAACTTGGCCTTCCAGCTTGGTTAGCTCGTGATAATGGGTAGCAAACAGGGTTTTTGCGCCTATGTTTGTGGCAATACGTTCAAGCACCGCCCAGGCTATTGCCAGCCCATCGAAGGTGCTTGTACCACGGCCTATTTCGTCAAGCAGTACTAAGCTGCTGGCGGTGGCGTTGTTTAAGATATTTGCGACTTCTGTCATCTCTACCATAAAGGTGCTTTGGCCTGTTGCCAGGTCGTCTGATGCACCTACTCTAGTGAAGATACGGTCCACAACGCCTATCTCGGCCTCTGAAGCCGGTACATAAGAACCTATTTGCGCCATTAGCACAATAAGGGCCACTTGGCGCATGTATGTGGACTTGCCCGCCATGTTGGGCCCGGTGATAATTGCCAGGCGGTGTGTAGCCTCGTCCATTAGTGTGTCGTTGGATACAAAACCGTGGCCCAGTAACCCCTCTACTACAGGGTGGCGGCCGTCTTTTATGTGGATGCGGTTGCCCCTGGTAAGGGTGGGTTTTACATATTGGTTGCGGTCCGCTACATCTGCCAAAGATTGTAACGCGTCTATACTGGCGATGGACATAGCGGTAAATTGGATGCGGGCCATCTGCTCTACAACTTCGCGGCGCAGGGTCTCGTAGAGTTCATATTCTAGGGTTGCTACTTGTTCGTGGGCAGAGAGTATTGTGTCTTCTAGTTGTTTTAGCTCGTCTGTAATATAGCGTTCGGCGTTGGCTAGGGTCTGCCTTCTGATATACCTTTCGGGGACTTGATGAAGGTTGGATTGGGTGACTTCTATATAATAACCAAAAACGCGGTTGTTTCGGATTTTTAGGTTTTTTATTCCGGTTTGTTCTTTTTCACGGGCTTCTAGTTGGGATAGATATGTGGCGGCATTTTCTTGTATGTCTAGTAAACCATCAAGCTCCGCATTGTAGCCATGGCGGATCATCTTGCCTTCGCGCACCGTGGCGGGTGGGGAGTCTACTACTGCTGCGTCTATTATGGCGCGGATGTCGGATAAATCGTCATATGTCTGGGATAATTCCTTGTTGACTTGGGTCTCCATAAACTTTAACAACCTGCCAATATGCGGTAGCGGCGTAAGAGCCGAACGCAGGGTAGACAAGTCCCTGGCTGTGCTGTAGGTGGTGGATAGGCGACCCATTACCCTCTCCAGGTCTGCAATGCCGGATAGCAAATCTCGCAATTCTACCCGGGGTAGGGGGGATAGTGTCCATTCTTCTACTGCGTCTAGGCGGCGCTGGATTTCGTCTATAGCGGTAAGGGGCAGCTCTACCCAGCTCCTTATTAGCCTTGCACCCATTGCGGTTTTTGTCCTGTCAAGCACTCCCAGGAGTGACCCCTTCTTGCTACGGTGATGTAAGTCTGCGGTTAGTTCCAGGTTGCGGCGGCTGGCAATGTCCAATACCATATGTGTCTGTTGGGTGTAGGTTTTTAGGGACGCGATTTGGCTTAGGGCGTTTTTTTGTGTTTCGGACAGATATGCAAGCAGTGCGCCTGCTGCGGGGATTTCTGGTGCATTTTGGGACAGGCCAAAGCCCTCTAGATGAAAAGTGCCAAAATGCCCGGTAAGCCGCTGAAAGGCTGATGATGAGCTAAAACTCCACGCTGGGACCTTAGTGGCCCTTTGGCCCGTTATGTTTTCTACAACTCTTGCTAGGGGGAAGTCCTCTGGGATTAGCACCTCTGCTGGGGCTAAGCGGGCCAGCTCGTCTAGCAGTTTGCCATCGTCCAGCACTGGTATGCTTGTGACAATAAAAAGCCCTGTTGTGATATCTGCCGTTGCCAAGCCATAAAAGCGCGAGCCCTTGTGTATGCAAGTAATATAATTGTGGCGCCCTTCTTCTAGCAAGTGGCTTTCTGTTATTGTGCCGGGGGTGACAACCCTTACCACATCGCGCTTTACTAAGCCTTTTGCCAGTTTTGCATCTTCTACCTGGTCGCAGATGGCTACATGATGGCCTGCGGCTACCAGCTTAGCTATGTAACCCTCTACCGCATGTACGGGTACACCACACATTGGGGCGCGTTCTTCTTGGCCGCAGTCACGGGCGGTTAGGGCTATGTCTAGGCACTTAGAGGCTACCAGCGCATCATCAAAGAACATCTCAAAAAAATCGCCTAAACGGAACAATAATATACAGTTAGGGAACCTGGCTTTAATAGAGAAGTATTGCTCCATCATTGGGGTGTAGTTGGGCATGATGGCCTCCTTTTTCTTTGGTATTAGTATAGGTATATATGTCTGTTTGCATTTCTTTTAATGCTGCCGCTAAAATCATGCGACAACGCGAAAACAACATATTCGTTGTCTATAAGTGCCCGCAAAGGCTCGGACATTATATTTCCATAGATATAAACCTGTATGTCGTTACTAAGTTTGACGAAGTAATCTGTCTTATCATAAGGGGGTGTAGTTTCAAATATATTACTGTAACTGCACGCCGGGACGGTAAGTAGTGACGCATCAATGCCAAGCAAATGCCCCATCAAGTCAGGCAGCAGGCGGTTATTTCCGGTCACAGACCCAAGATAACCGTATAACATACGTGCAACCCTTTCATGTGTGGCATCTCTAATTTTTACATCCCTGTATAGTAGAAATTCCTCAAAAGTCATCATTGACTCAGCGGGCGATAGTTTTCTCATGATTATACGCCCATTATCAGGTATTAGGGCAACAAAATCACCAGCCAACAGTCCCAAATTGTTTATGACTTCATCGGGTAAGCTAATTTGACCGTTTTGCTTAACTTCCGCAGCCCTGAAATACATGATGTATCCCCCTTATGCCACAATTGCATTTCACCAATATATAAACTGAAAAAACCTTTACCAATAATATCAAAACTGGGTAGCGATTAGGTTAATGTAATAAACTTGCCGTTGATGTTTAACGCAGACACCATCCCAGCAATTTTGAACAGCGCAAAATACTCGCATTTATTTGAGTCAAACCGTTTAGTCAATACAGGGCATGTATCAAGCATCTTTTGCTTGATATCCAAGTCATGCACCTCAATTGCTTTGCCGTCTATTCTTATCCATTCCCGTGTTCCTGGCTTATGCGAAACAATTTGGACACGAGGGTTTGTTATTAGCTGATGATAAACATCTTTGGTGTTGGCTGTTGAGATATACAATTCCCCGTCATGCTCCATTACAGCCCCAAAGGGCCTTGTGGCGGGGTTGTCTCCGTTTATGGTTGATAAATTAGGCGTTTTCTAACAGTTGTTGTTGAATAGCATGTTGAATAACTTCCGCAGGAGACAACAACATAGCTTTGGCTTTCATATTGATAATACGTGCATAGTCAGGTGACAGCAATTCGTGTACAAGTTTTATTTCACGCATATGAGACAAGAACCCAGGTTTACCAGAAAGCCCTGGGGGATTTTGTTCATATTCTAGACTTAAGTTTTCATAATCTTTGTCAGATAATCTACTGTTTATTTTCATTTATTTCATCATCCTTTCGATATAATATCTACGACAAGGCATCGAGTGAAAAACCACTATATGTTCGTCAGTTATAACGTGAAATATTATTTCCAGTAGCTTTGCATTTTTGTCGTAGCCTATAGTCAATGTTTTGTTTGGTTCATCTTCAAGTGTTTCATCATATATGCTCTGTTCAAGTGCGCAAATGATATCATCTATGCTTTGACCGTGCTTTGTTGCCGAGGAAAGGATTTCGATGTTCACTTTGGAGTCACCAATTATTATTTTTTTAATCAATTGCTATGTTCCTCCTTTTTCACCGAAGATATGTGTGTGCAAAAACGCTACTTACCCTATCGCAAATGTAGTCTCGTGCCCATCGCACAGCGCAACATAGTCCCCAAGAAACCCAGTTACAGTAATTTCCCCATTGGCATCGGCCATCACTACCTGCTTACTTGTCCACCAATCCCCTTTTATGCGCTGATGAAGGGCGTGGTATGCGGGTTTTGGCTCGCTGTCACTTGTGATCAGGCCCGACGGTGCGCCTAGCCACAGCCCGTCATGAAAACTCCACCACGTAATTGCCTCTACCAGCGGGTGGGCAAACAGCGTCTCGTAGAATGCTGCGGCCTCTGTAGCCTGGCGGGCTTCGCCTTCTGGTGTGGATGGCCAGCTATCGATTTTATAGTCGTTAAGGTCTACAATTTGCTTGGGCATTATATGGCCCGATACTAGAGTGACCTCTGTAAAGTGCAGCGGCAGGTTAAACCGGGAAAAGCGCTCTAATATTTCCTGCGTTTTTTCTTGTGACCAGCATCCCTGGTGCATATGTGACTGTATCCCTATGACGCTTATGGGCACACCTGCTTCTAGCAGCCCTTCTATTAATATGTCATAAGCCTCCGATGTTTCGAAGTCGTTTATCAAAAATGTCGCTTTTGGGTTGGCGGCAATGGCTTCCTTGAACAAGTCACGGATTAGGCTAATACGGCCCCGCTCTTTGCAAATGCGCGTGATGCCGTTGTCATACTTATTAAAAAGCGGCATGATAACCGCCTCATTTATGACATCCCACATGTCTATTATCCCGTCAAAGGCCGCCACATCCCGCTTTATACGCGCCAGTTGTGTGTCATATATTTCATCATTGGTCATATCCAAGAGCCATGGCGCACATACGGTATGCCAGCAAAGTGGGTGGCCCTTAAGCGTAAGCCCTTGCCCTCTAAGCCAGCGTGCAGCTTTTATCATACGTTCATAGTCGGGCTTGCCCTGCTCTGGCTCGTACCGGCCCCAGTAGAAGGGCAAAGTCACGGAGTTAAACAGCTCCGCCATATGACTATAGCGCTTTTGGGCCGTGACCCTCTCGGCCTCGCCCATCTGATTGCTGGCGTAAGGCAAGGTGCTAAACTCCGAGCAACCAAACAAAAACCGGTGCTTTACTTGCTGTACTGTGACAGGTTTTGCACTGTCGGTCACGCGGATGGTTGCGGTACCTTTGCGGTGGGCTAGGGTTTTTGTGTTCATGATGTGCCTCCTTTGATGTGCAAGTTAATTGTTATATTACAAACTACACAATCTCCCCACAAACATAAAACGACTTAGCCGATGTTATACGCACCGGTACTATCTGCCCCAGTTTGTATGCGCCTTGTTCTGCATCAAAATGCACCAATGTATTATCATCTGTGCGGCCTTTTATGGCAGTGCCTGAAGTTTCTTCTACCATTGTGTGCACGGTGCTGCCCACCTTGGCCTGGTTTATCTCAAGTAAAATTGGGTAAATTGTGGCAGTTAAGCGCTCGAACCGCTCTGATGATACTTTTCGGGGTACTAAGTCTGTGCGTTTTGCGGCTGGGGTGCCGCTACGCTTGGAATATATAAAGGTAAACGCGCCAAGGAACCGCACTTTGCGTGCAACTTCCAGCGTGGCTATGAAGTCATCTTCTGTCTCACCGGGGTAGCCTACTATTATGTCTGTAGACAGGCCAATGCCGGCTTGTTGTAGGCGGGCAGCAAGAGCCAAATAATCGTCTTGGGTGTATTGGCGGTTCATGTCTTCGAGTACTCTTGTGCTGCCTGACTGTAGTGGCAAGTGCACAGACTTGCACACCTTGTCCAAGTCTCGTACCGCCGCCACCAGGTCATTAGAAAAATCCTTTGGGTGAGAGGTCATAAAGCGTATGCGCTCTAGACCAGGGACTTGGTTTACATGGCGCAAAAGCGTAGGGAAGTCTAATATCACCCCAGAGTCTAAGGAGTCATTAGCCAACCTCTTGCCGTAGGAGTTTACATTTTGCCCAAGCAGCATTATTTCTTTAACACCATCAGCCGCAAGTGCTTCTATCTCACGTAGTATATCCGCTGCTGGGCGGCTTCTTTCGCGGCCGCGCACATATGGTACTATGCAGTATGAGCAATAATTATCACAACCGTACATTATGTTAACCCCGGCTTTGTGGGCATAATCCCGTGTTGTTACTGGTACGGAGTCCAGCTCTGGTAAGTTTTCGTCTTCGGATATATCTATGACTTGCTTGCCGCTTTGGATGGCCTGCCACAAAAATTGAGGCAGCCGGTGGCGGTTGGCCGTGCCAAAGACTACATTAATATATGGGTGAGCTGCCGCGATTTTTTCTGATATCTCTGCCTGTTGGGACATGCAACCGCCTACGGCGATTAACATATCTGGCTTTTGGGTTTCCTTTGTGTGTCGTAAGCGGCTTAGATGGCCGAAAATTCTATTCTCGGCGCTTTCGCGGACGCAGCAGGTGTTAAACAGCGCTAAGTCCGATGTTTCTAGGCTCTGGGCTTCTTGGTAGCCGAGCTGGGTAAGCAGTGCCGCTAGTTTTTCGGAATCGCGGCTGTTCATTTGGCAGCCGTAGGTGCGAATAAAAAAACTTGGCCTGTGGCCGGTTGTGTTGGCTATATGGTCGTTGTGGGCCAGTAGTAGGCCGTGGTAGTTGTGCATAGTAATATTAATCTCCGTTCCTAATCCCCGTTCTTACTTTTACTATAAAAGGGTTACAGACTTTATATTAATGGTGCCGTACCTTATTGCATGAAGTTAATAACAAAGAAAAATTAAGGAGGAACAACAATGAAATCAGTATTTGGTCTTAACGAAAATATTGCTGCGGCTCTTAGTTACTTGCTTGGCCCAATTTCCGGCATATTTATGCTGGTGGCAGAGAGAGAGAACAAGTTTGTACGCTTCCATGCCCTGCAATCCACCCTATGGTTCTTGTTTATGTGGATAGTAATTTGGGTGATTGGCGTTGTAACGGGCTTGCCCATTATCGGCATTGTTTTTGGTATCGTGTTGTGGCCGGTTAGGGTTATATGGCGTATAGTGTTGGTTGGCAGCAAGCTGTTTTTGATGTTTAGAGCAGCAAGTGGTAGCGAGTTTAAACTTCCGTTTGTAGGCGAAGTAGCATGGAACCAAGTCAACAAATAAATGCTACATCGTAATCTGTGATTCGATGACCCCCCAAAGCGCCTCCCTGCCTTCCCAGGATTCACTGGAGAAAGGCATGGGGGGCGTTTCCGCATCCAAGGACTTGCGTATTACTGCCAGGTGTTTTAGTACCTGGCTTTTTTTTATTTTGTCGCTTTTGGTGGCGATTACACTAAAGGGCAGGTTGTAGTGCAAGCACCACTCATATATTTGCCTATCGCCGGCACTGGGCTCGTGGCGGATGTCCATTAGTAAGAAGATATGCTTAAGCTGGGGCCGGTCTTGTAAGTAGCCTTCGACCATTTCGCCCCATTTTGCGGATTCGGATTTGCTGACTTTGGCATAGCCGTAGCCAGGCAGGTCTACAAAGTATAGCCTGTCTTCTACGTTAAAGAAGTTGATTGTACGGGTCTTGCCTGGGTGCTGGCTTGTACGGGCAAGTTTTTTGCGGTTTAACAGGGCATTGATTAATGATGACTTGCCAACATTGGAGCGCCCAACAAAGGCCACTTCTGGCCACCCGTTGTCTGGGAACTGACTTGGCTTTACGGCTGTGGTTGCATATTCTGCCTTGTTAATAATTTTATTTTCGCCTTCGACTTTGGCTGTGCGGCCAGAGTGTGTGTTATTTGCTTGCATTTTCTACCTCACGCATGGCTAGTATTGTCTCAGACATAAGCTCGTCTAAGCTCCAGCCCAACATTTCTGCCCCTTTTGCTATTGTCTCGCGTGAGCAGCCCGCCGCGAATTTTTTGTCCTTAAATTTCTTTTTAACGCTAGAAAGCTCCATGTCCATTGTGCTTTTGGAGGGACGCATTAGCGCGGCTGCCCATATCAGGCCTGTTAGCTCGTCCACCGCGAACAGTACTTTTTCCATTATATGCTCAGGCTCAAATGGGCTATTGGTCATGCCCCAGCCATGGCTTAGTGCAGAGCGGATTATATCTTCGGGCACGCCTTCGGCTTGCAGCAGCTCTATGCCTTTGACGCAATGTTCATCGGGGAATTGTTCAAAGTCTGTGTCATGTAGCATACCTACTATGCGCCAGTGTTCTTCTTTTACTGGGTCCAGTTTTTTTGCGAAATAGCCCATTGTGCCAGACACGGCATGGGCATGTTGGATGTGGAAGGCCTCTTGGTTGTATTTGCGCATTATGGCCTCGGCAGTGGATAGGTTTAGCATCGTTGCCTCCTTGTAAACTAGATATAAATTTGCGGTACTTGCCGTAAATAAATTTTACCATTATATTTTATGGCGGCATTATATCATATTTATCTAATTCATTTTGGGCATATTGCAACATTCATTTTGAACATATCGTAGTATTAAATGTTCCAATTGAATGTTTACATATTGGCACGCGAGTGGTAATATTAGGTTCAGATAGAGCATAATTTGGTTTCTAGAGCCAAAGTGTACCAGATTACTATTTTTAGAGGGAGGATTCACAATGAGAAAGAGGTTTATGAGTGTAGCGTTGTCGCTAATGCTCGCACTCGGGTTAGTCCTGAGTACATCAATGCTCGTATCTGCTGTGGATACTGCAGATTACTTGTATGAGTGTCGAGACATTGAGGTTCATTATCTCAATGTTCGTCACGTCGAGATTCATGATCCTGCATTTTTGTCGGAAGCGACAGATATGCATGATTTCCAGCTTGCAACTGATACTTCCACTATTGCTCTCTATACAATTGAGCCATGGGAAGGGGCACTAGACGACATTAAAGGATTGATCAAGCAATTTGAAGCTTCTGTTGGATTGCCTGTACATCACTACACTGTCGTACCCAAGTATATTGAAAGAGAAGGAGTCATGCACTTTTGGCATTATTCTTTATCTTTTGCTGTTGTGCAACCGTCGGGTGTAGTTACAGCACTTACTGATATCATGAGTGTAGAGGGTGTTGACATAAGCAGCACCTACCACATGACCTACCAAATCGAGCCGTTATCTGCGCCGCTTTGTTCAAGTTGCTTTAACCCGACTATGATTTTATCTACCAGTTACTCGTCATGGTCAGAAATAGGCAGGGTGCGTAACCTTGATGGCACGTACAGTGTGCATTGGGAAAGAATCGTCACCAGACATTGGCAGTGTCAGATCCCAAGTTGCCGTCGCACTGGTACCACGTCAGTTGCAGAAAGAGTATGGAGAAATAGCTTACTAGGACGCCCCTAGCCAAAGCACAGCAGAGCCCCGCAATAAAAGCGGACGCAACGCTTGCATTCTGCCCCACGATATGGTATCCTTCGGCGATTTAACCATTCGCGTATTTCAGGAGGGGTTTAAATGTGGCTGTATTTTCACATAGGCATAGAGGCTGCAAGTTTGTGCAAACCCCTTGAAACGGTTAATTATATGATAAAAACGTCCGGTACGGTGATATTTATTTAATATCATTGTACCGGATTTTTTTTGCCTACATCTGGGCAGATATTCAGAAGCTATGAACATAGCTTCTCATATTCCACCGCTTTACGCGGTATTATTTAGGAGGGGTCATATGACCAAAAAGTCTTTATCTTTCCCCAAGATGGGGATATTGGGGCTCCAGCATATGTTTGCTATGTTTGGTGCTACTATTTTAGTGCCCTTGTTAAGCGGCCTTAGTGTGCAGGTTACTTTGGTTGCTGTGGGCATAGGGACGCTTATCTTCCACTTTTTTGCAAAGGGTCGTGTGCCTGCTTTTCTTGGGTCATCTTTTGCGTTTTTGGTGGGTATCCGCCTTATTACGGACCCTACAGCGGGGATTTTCCCGGTAGAGCGGGTTGGTGATTATGTACATGTTATGGGCAATATGTCTGGGCTGGCCGCCGGGAGTACCGTTACCATGAGTGATTTTGTACAGTTTGCCCTTCCTTATGCTACGGGCGGTATATTAGTGTCTGGGCTGGTGTACCTGCTTTTTGCTGGGGTTGTTAAGCTGGTGGGTGTTAAAACATTTATGACATACATGCCGCCGGTGGTCACAGCTCCTACTGTTATCCTTATTGGTATAATGCTTGCGCCTTTTGCAATTAGCCAGTCTGCAGAAAATATGCTGCTTGCTATTGTCACGTTGGCTATTGTTATTATTGCCTCGTCTTGGGGGCGTGGCATGATAAAGATTATACCCATCTTGTTGGGTATTTTTGGGGCATATATACTGGCGCTTATATTGCACAATTTTACAGGGCTTACCAACGCCGATGGCAGCGCTATTATAAACTTTGCCGGCGCGGCCAGAAGGGTGGCTGGTGTTGAATATATAGCCGGTGCTGGTACAGGCGCGTATATTTCGGAAGTCAGCATTGTGGGCCTTCCACCATTTATGCGCCCACGTTTTAACTTGATAGCCATACTAATAATGATCCCCTTTGCTATTGCTACTATTGCAGAGCATGTAGGCGATATGGTTGCATTAAGCGGCATTACGGGGGAAGATTTTATTAATGACCCAGGCCTGTCTCGTACCTTGATAGGCGATGGCGTTGCCAGTTGCTTCTCAGGTCTTATAGGTGGCCCAGCCAGTACAACTTATGGGGAAAACGTGGGTGTGGTTGCGCTTACAAAGGTTTTTAACCCACGTGTTGTTTTGCTTGCGGCTATATTTGCGTCTGTTTTGGCTTTTTCACCGCTGTTTGCTGTTGTAATTTACTCTATACCCAACGCCATAATAGGCGGCGCTTCCTTTATGCTATACGGTATGATTGCGGCAGTAGGTGTGCGCAACTTAGTGGAAAGCCGTACAGATATGACAAAGACCAAAAACTTGACCGTTGTAGCCATCATGCTGGTAACTGGGCTTGGGCTTAGGTTTGGCCCTGCTATCACCTTCTCTATAGGGAGTACAAGCGTGCCGGTTGACAGGTTGGGTATTGCCATTGCGGTTATCTTGGGTGTTGTGCTCAATGCCATCTTGCCTGAAGGGGACACAAGCGAAGCGGTTGAATAATAATGTATGTAATGGTTGATACACGAAAAAACGCCCCTGCATAGGGGCGTTTTACAATTTACGAACCAGAAGGGGCTCGAACCCTCGACCTCCGGCGTGACAGGCCGGCACTCTAACCAACTGAGCTACTGGTCCAACGGAGGGAATTATACACATGGTAGAGATATGTGTCAACCCCGAAACTTGGGGTGCAATAAGCACAGCCTCGTAAATGGTTTATCGGTTTCATCAAAACCGGAAAAAGGTTATTGCCTGTGTGCAAATTCTTGACTTTCCTGACTTTAGATGATACAATCTCGCACGTTTAAAAAGGGTGGGCGCTATGCCCGCCTTTCTTTCGGCGTTTTCTGCGTTTGGATTTAATAAAATTTGCGGGATAGTCTTTTGCCTTGTGGCAAAATTGTGAGTTTTATTCGGCTAGTAGCATTTGTTGAATAAAATTTACTGGATGTAGTCTTTTTGCCTTGCGGCAAAAACCGTAAATTTTATTCGGCGTAGAAGCGTTCGCCGAATAAAATTTACTGGATGTAGTCTTTTTGCCTTGCGGCAAAAACCGTAAATTTTATTCGGCGTAGGAGCGTTCGCCGAATAAAATTTACTGGATGTAGTCTTTTTGCCTTGCGGCAAAAACCGTAAATTTTATTCGGCGTAGGAGCGTTCGCCGAATAAAATTTACTGACTGAAAGGAGGAAGAGGATGTTAACATTCAACCAGCTGGTAAAGCAAGGGCGTCGTGACAAGGTGCGTAAATCCAAGTCTCCGGTTCTTCAAAAGACCCTCAACACCATCAAGGACAGGGAAGCTACCCAACATGCCCCCCAAAAGCGCGGTGTATGTACCTATGTACGTACCAAGACCCCTAAAAAGCCAAACTCGGCCCTTAGGAAAATTGCCCGTGTTCGCTTGTCCAACAAGATGGAAGCCACTTGCTACATCCCCGGCGAAGGCCACAACCTGCAAGAGCATAGTGTTGTGCTAATCCGTGGTGGAAGAGTGCGTGACCTGCCCGGCGTACGCTATCATATAGTACGCGGCACATTGGACACAGCAGGTGTGGCAAACCGCAACCAGGCTCGCTCCAAATACGGCGCGAAGAAGCCTAAGAAAGCGTAACCAACGAGATTAGAGTCTGTACTTGATATAGCATCATATATGTACAGGCGCGAACGTGTGTTGATGGCAACCAAAGTGTTGCCCAAAAACACCCACGAGTACCGATGAATTAATCAAGTCATTAAGGAGGGAAGCCTCGTGCCAAGAAAAGGACATGTAGGCAAGCGTACAGTCTTGCCTGACCCGCTGTATAACAGTAAAATCGTAACAAAGCTGATAAACGGCATCATGTTAGACGGCAGGAAGGGCGTAGCCCAAAAAATTGTCTACGGCGCATTCGAGCAGGCAGCGGCCAAGAAAAACGCCCCAGCCATAGAAGTCTTCGAAGAAGCGCTAAATAACATCATGCCAACCCTGGAGGTAAAATCCAGGCGTGTCGGCGGTTCTACCTACCAAGTACCCATAGAAGTGCGCCCAGAAAGGCGCCAGACTCTAGGGCTTAGGTGGTTGGTAACCTATAGCCGCGGCCGCAACGAAAAGCGCATGATAGACCGCCTAGCCAACGAGCTGGTGGATGCATCCAACAATACGGGTGCTGCAGTGCGCAAAAAAGAAGAAACCCACAGGATGGCAGATGCTAATAAAGCGTTCTCACATTACAAGTGGTAGCATTAATATTATCGCACAAAGCGCAGCCACAACCTTAGGGTGAAGTATCAAAAGGCTGAGCTATAGCCGTGCCCATTAAAACGAAGGGAAATTGGTGAAGAAAGTGAGAGCATTCCCACTAACCAAAACAAGAAATATAGGCATAATGGCGCATATCGACGCGGGCAAAACCACCCTGACCGAGCGCATCCTCTACTACACAGGCCGCAGCTACAAGGTAGGCGAGACCCACGAGGGTACAGCAACCATGGACTGGATGGAGCAGGAGCAGGAACGGGGTATTACAATTACTTCCGCGGCGACGACCACACAGTGGGAGGATCACCGTATCAATATCATCGATACCCCGGGCCATGTGGATTTTACCGTGGAAGTGGAACGCTCCCTGCGTGTGCTAGACGGCGCTGTGGGCGTATTTTGCGCCAAAGGCGGCGTAGAGCCCCAATCCGAAACGGTATGGCGGCAAGCCGATAAATACGGCGTACCCAGGTTGGCGTTTGTCAACAAGATGGACATCATGGGTGCCGACTTTTTTAATGTTGTTAACATGATAAAAGATAGACTAGGTCACAATGCCATACCGGTGCAGTTGCCAATAGGTGCAGAGAGCCAGTTTGCCGGCATTATAGACCTACTAGACATGCAAGCCTACCAGTTTGTAGGCGAGCATGGCACGACAATAGAAACAATGCCCATCCCCGAAAACATGCAAGCCACAGCAGAGGAATACAGGCAAAACCTAATGGAAGCCATTGCAGAAACTAACGAGGATCTAATGGAAGTCTTCTTCGCCGAAGGCGAACTAAGCATAGACGCAATGAAAGCCGGCCTACGTGCCGCATGTATTGCAACTACCATAATCCCAGTTTTTTGCGGCTCTGCATACAAGTTTAAGGGTGTGCAAAAACTGCTTGACGGCGTAGTAACGTATCTGCCAGCCCCAACAGACATCCCCGCAATAAAAGGTGTCCTATCAGATACAGACGAACCAACAGAGCGCAAAGCTTCAGACGATGAGCCTTTCTCTGCCTTGGCGTTTAAAATCATGAACGACCCGTTTGTAGGTAAGCTGGCGTTTTTTAGAGTGTATTCTGGCGTACTAAGTGCCGGCTCATATGTGTACAATTCTGTCAAAGACAAAAAAGAACGCATGGGCCGCATACTAAAAATGCACGCCAACCACCGCGAAGATGTGGATAAAGTATACGCTGGTGATATTGCCGCAGTTGTAGGCCTAAAAGTTACAACAACCGGCGACACCCTTTGCGACGAAAGTAAAAGCGTAATACTTGAGTCTATGAACTTCCCTGAGCCAGTAATATCCGTAGCCATAGAGCCAAAAACCAAGGCCGGCCGCGACAAGATGGGCATAGCCCTATCCAAGCTGTCAGAGGAAGACCCAACATTTAAAACCCATACAGACCAGGAAACAGGCCAAACCATTATCTCCGGCATGGGCGAGCTTCATCTGGAAATTATCGTAGATAGGCTGCTTAGGGAGTTCCGCGTTGAAGCCAACGTAGGCAAACCTCAAGTAGCATACCGCGAGTCCTTCCGCAAAGCTGCCGATGTAGAGGGTAAGTATGTACGCCAGTCTGGCGGGCGCGGCCAATATGGTCACTGTAAAATACTTTTCGAGCCAATGGACGCCAACGACAAGGAAAATGTCTTCGAGTTCGTAGACAAAGTTGTTGGTGGTGTTGTGCCTAAAGAATATATCCCCGCCATAAGAAACGGTATAGAAGAAGCAATGCAATCCGGTATTATTGGCGGATACCCAGTGCTTGGAGTTAGGGCCACATTGTACGACGGTAGCTACCACGATGTAGACTCATCAGAAATGGCCTTCAAAATCGCTGGCTCTATGGCCTTCAAAGAAGCCATGCGCAAAAGCGACCCGGCACTATTAGAGCCAGTCATGAAAGTAGACGTGACCGTACCCGAGGAATATATGGGCGATGTAATAGGCGACATAAATAGCCGCCGTGGCAGGATAGACGGCATGGAAGCCAGAAACAACGCGCAATTAATCCATGCCTATGTACCACTGGCCGAGATGTTTGGCTATGCCACAGACCTACGCAGCAAAACCCAAGGTAGGGGGCTCTACGGCATGGAAATGCACCACTACGAGCCAGTACCAAAAAGTGTACAAGAAAAGGCGGTTGCGAAATAATCCAACCACTTGCAATACCTAGCATTATTGCTATACTATGTAAAATCATCCGAGGAGGACAAGACCAATGGCAAAAGCAAAATTTGAGAGGAATAAACCTCACGTCAATATCGGGACCATCGGTCATATCGACCATGGTAAGACCACATTGACTGCCGCTATCACCAAAACATTGCATACGCGGTACCAGTTGGGCGCTGTTGTCGATTTCGATAAAATTGACAAAGCCCCAGAAGAAAAAGCGCGTGGGATCACAATTTCTACAACTCACGTAGAATACGAAACCCCCAACCGCCACTACGCTCACGTAGACTGCCCAGGCCATGCTGACTATGTTAAAAACATGATCACCGGTGCTGCCCAGATGGACGGCGCAATCCTGGTAGTAGCCGCAACAGACGGTGTAATGAGCCAAACCCGCGAGCATATCCTGCTTGCACGCCAAGTAAACGTACCCAAAATCGTAGTTTTCATGAACAAATGCGACATGGTAGAAGATGAAGAACTTCTTGACCTTGTAGACATGGAAATCCGCGAGCTGCTAGACAAGTATGATTTCCCAGGCGACGATACCCCAATAATCCGCGGTAGCGCACTGCAAGCACTCAACAACCCAGAAGGCGAATGGGGCGACAAGATTCTTGAGTTGTTCGAAGCCGTAGATAGCTTCATCACAACCCCAGAGCGTGATGTAGACCAGCCTTTCCTTATGCCTGTTGAAGACGTATTCACAATTACCGGCCGCGGTACTGTTGTAACCGGCCGTGTAGAGCGTGGTACACTCAACATCAACGACAAAGTAGAAATCGTTGGCTTCACAACCGAAAAGCGCGAAGTTGTTGTTACTGGTATCGAGATGTTCAAAAAAGACCTTGGCACAGCCATCGCTGGTGACAATGCCGGTATCCTGTTAAGAGGTGTACAACGTACAGACATAGAGCGCGGCCAAGTACTTGCAAAGCCCGGTTCTATTTCCCAGCACACCAAGCTGACCGCACAGGTATACGTACTCTCTGCCAACGAGGGTGGCCGTCATAAGGCCTTCTTCAGCAACTACCGTCCACAGTTCTACTTCCGTACAACGGACGTAACAGGTGTTATCACATTGCCAGACGGCGTAGAAATGTGTATGCCTGGCGACCATATCGAGATGACCGTAGAGCTTATCTCCCCAATTGCTATGGAAGCCGGTTCTACCTTTGCTATCCGCGAAGGCGGCCGTACAGTAGGCGCTGGCGTTGTTGTATCTATTATTAGCTAATTAATCTATAAACCAAGTTAATGCAAAAGCCGTAATGGGTACAATCCGTTACGGCTTTTTTAATGCCTGTAGGAAATTGCTTGCAATTTCCACTTGCATCCTTAGCAAAAGCGGCGTAGCCGCTTTAATGTCTGTAGATATGCATGCAATTTCCACTTGCATCGAATAAGAATTTTAACAATATTAAAGCAATTCACCTTTAAATCGGCTCCGTCTGTCGCCAAAAAGCGTTGAAGCGCCCGCTATTTTCGGCTCAGACGGGACAGTTTAAAGGGGGAATTGCTATAATTGTCGTATTCATTTCGCTCCTTTGTAATTATGTCTCAACACGGCATCGCGAAATTCATGTGAATCTGTAACCGTTTCATTTATTAGCATATGTGCCCGTCCTTCGTCACCGTCTCGATGCGTGTCAGAGCCATAAAAAGGATGCATATGAGGGTATAGGTTACACAGTGTTTGAGCTTTATCATTACGATTATCATGTCTTGGGTTAGTGTTAAAAACTTCGACACCATGAATGCACTTTATAAGTATCTCGTTATCGCCGCGAAACGGATGTGCTTGGATAATCAATACTTCATCACCATAACGTGCAAAAAAATCCTTAGGGTCATGTCTGTACAGGTAAGGTGCACTGTACAGGAAATCCTCATCTATACCATATAGCAAATAGTCGCTGTCGTTAATTAAAAACCTTATCTCCGCGCCTAACAATACTTTCAAGCCAAGCTGTTCGCCAATGGTTTTTGCATTCTCATATCCATATAAAAAACGCTTAACACAGGCACTCCAATCATCTTTACAGTCAAGTGATGATATATAATCTTCGTGCAAATGGTCTGTAATTACAATACCGTCATAACCCAACGCATGATATCGTTTAACAATATCTGCGGCTGGAAGAAACCCACATTGGCTGACTTCTGCTGTGTGAATGTGTGGGTCAATTTTGAAACAGGTTTTGGTATCACTTGAACATAACGGATACATAGTCTCCTCCAAGCTTATGGACTTCTTTTAACGCCGTCTTTATCAACTTTGCTGTTTGTACTTGTACAGTGGTATTTTGCCCATGCTCGATAGTATATGCATTACTGTTTATAGCATGGCAAAGTTCGTCAATAGATGTAATAGTTTCGTTAAAATGATTACAGATACAGCCAAACTGATGCGCTTGGTGGGTATCACTGCCTGCCAGTATAGGCAAGCCGGTTTCGGCGGCTAGTTTTCTAACACTGTTTTCATTATTTGTGTCAAGTGCCATATCTTTCCCGTTTAACTCCAAGAACTCTAGGAATGAAAGCTGCTCTGTCGTCAAATGACGAATATTGTTGCTTTCTCTAAATGGATGCGAAACACCAAACAGAATAGGCAGGGGCTTAACAACATCTACTAATTGATAATATGTTGGATGTTGTTTTTTTAGCAAAAAGGGTTGTAGCTTTTTATAGATGCTTTTTATATCGTGCATTGAGCCAATTACTAAAAAATGCCCGCCCTCTAACGCGTCAATCTCTAAGCCAATAAATGCAATTAACCCATCATTGGCAACAAATGCATCGCCAACACATTTCAAATGCGATTGAATATAATCAAAGGTGGATTCCATTTCTATGCCATTGTAATGCTCTGTGATGCAGATTGCGTCAAGCCCCGCGAGTTTTGCCTGTTGTAAATGCCATTCGGTATATTGCGGCGAAAAAGGCAGTTTCTTTCCAAGCCTGCTGTGGGTATGAAAATCAATCTTCATATAGTATCACATGCCTTTCTTTATAAACTGGAGGTTCAGCTAAACCAAGGATGCCGTTTATATGCGTCATCCTTGGTTTAGCCTTGTAAAGAGGAATGAAAAAGTATCGGAAATTAACGAATTGTTAATAAGAAATCAAGCACTTCGGGGCTGTTGCGGTAAACAAATTCACCATCATGTACAAATAAATCCATATCACTTAAAAGACCAGCTTGATTCGGGTGGTCTGCAATGTCACTCCGCACTACCCAAGAACCTTCGAGGTTACGGTCAGAGTTACCAATGCCCAGAGTTTCACCTTGGCCGCCTAATAAGTAACGCGCAAGAAGTTTTGCCGCATGAGGATTAGGTGCTTGGTCAAAGATATATACATAGTTCATGTTAGGTTGAGAGAGTTTTGGAGTAACATGAGCAAATGCGTTGTGCAAACCTTCATCAACATTGCGCCTAATACCGGACGAACTTCCCCACCCGATGAACCCTACAGTCTGATCTGCCCTGCCGATTGTGCGGTTCATACTTGAGCCCGAATTGTCGATAATGGGATTATTTGCAAGAACACGCCTCATCCATTCATGTGCTGCTGTTGGCGTAAGAGGAGAGAGTTCAATAGGTTGGCCAAACACTCTTTCATAATCTTCTGCAAAATAATCGGCATATTTAACGAAAGTTGTTATTGCTGATATATAACGTATTTCCGTAAGCCAATCTTGCATTATAAATAGCCCGTACCACTCGGGGCGGGTCAAATCCCACCAGCTGGTAATGGGCGGCCCATCAGGAAACAACGTGTAGTTGTAATAAAGCAAGTTAAGCACTACATACGATGGCATTCCCGCCAGCAAGAACGAAGGGTCTTCGATATATGGCAAAATATCATACGGAAAATAACTGTGCATAAGGCCTCTTGCCTTGAATTCGTTATAAATAACGCCTTCGGCATCCGCCATTCTCATTACATCCATGTTAAACATTCCCGCCGCATGTTCTATTGGGAAGCGTGTCAGTGCGTCAGAGGTTCCCATGTTAATAATGTTTACAGTAATACCGGGGTAAAGTGCCATAAATTCCTCTGCCGCTTCCGGGCCGCGACTACCAGATGTTACCCAGTTTACCTCGCCTTCTTCCAATGCACGCCTAACAAGTTCTTCATAAGAAATAAAATGGTCGATGTTGGCCGCTGCCCAATCGTTGGTTGGGTTTGGCATTATAAACTCGCCAGTGGTTTCGTCGAACAGAACGCCTAACGTGTTGTTAACAAGTGTTGATTGGATAGTTGCCAGAGTTTCTTCTTCCGGGGCTTCTGCTGGCGTGGCAGTTTCGGTTGGTGTTGTAACGGCTGACTGTGCAGGGGCATCGGTTATTGGAGCAACTACAGGTGTCGTGGGATCGCCGGATGAACATGCTGCGAAAACGAACACAGCCATGATAGCCATTGCCACTACTGTGAAAACCTTGCTTTTGAGTTTTAACATTTTGATTTCTCCTTTTTATTCTGTGCCGCTGTACTACGATATTATGCGGCATCATTTATGGACTTTTATTTTTAACAGGAAAGCTACTCCTGTCGTAAGAACTAAGCTGTGGCTCGCTTGATAAGCATCCCTGACTCTTTGTCGTAAACATTTATATTGTCGGGGTTAATTGTTGCCCAAATCTGTTGGTTTAGTTCGTAGTCCACCAATCCAAGTCTTTTTGCA
>WQVY01000029.1 GCA_009785605.1 Defluviitaleaceae bacterium
AATAGAATAGAGCCGCCTACTGGGAAATTTTTGAGTATTGTCTCGACAATAAACTCCCGGGAGGCGGGGTCTACTGCACCTATGGGCTCGTCTAGTACATACAAGTCGCATTGGCGGCTCATGACAAGGGCAAGTTGCACTTTTTCCTGCATGCCCCGTGATAGAGCGCTTAGGTTTTTGCGCAGGGGTATTTTCATGTTTTCTAGCATCTCGTGGGCTTGGGTTTTATTAAAATCCTTGTAAAAATCCGCAAAGAAGGTTATTGCACGGCTTGTTGTAAACCATGACGGTATGTGACTCCTGTCTGGCAGATATGCGATATGTGCGTTGGCCATGGGGCCTGGGGGGTGGTTTGCTATACGTATCTCGCCGGTATAGTCGCTTATGAGGCCCATCACGGTTTTGATAAGTGTGGTTTTGCCGCTGCCGTTGGGGCCTAGTATGCCTACAATTTTGCCTTTGGGGATTTCCAGGTTAATGCCCTTTAGGGCGTGGGTCTTGCCATAACGCATAGATAGGTTGCGTACCTGGAGTAGGGTGCTGTTGTTTGCTTGAGGTGTGTTGTCCATTATGGTCCGCCCTTTCCGGTGATAAGGTGATTTTCTAGATAGCTGGGGATATCATTGATGGGTACCCCGCATTCGCGCATGTCATCTACATATTTTTGTGTGATTTGTGCGGGCAGCCTTGCCTTTAGGCTCTTGATTAGACACAGGTCCTGAGTTACGTAGCGGCCACTGGTGCGCTGTGTGAACAGGTACCCCATTTCTTCTAGCTTTGCCAATGACTTTTGCATGGTATTGGGGTTGACTTTATGCTCTTGTGCCATCTCGCGTACTGGTGCTACCTTGCACCCCGGGGGCAACTCGCCTGTGGCTATGGATAGCAGTATACGGTCAATTATTTGGCGGAATATGGGCTGGCTATTGTCATAATGGCCCTTCATGGTGTCACCTCGTGTGAGAAACATGTGCGTATTATTGTATTATGCAAATAGTACAATAATACATGTGTTATAATACTGTCAAGCTTTTACTGCGGTATGAGTGTAAAACTGCGCTATAATGTCCTTTGTGTTTGTGTGTAAGTCTAATGCGCCATTGACACGGACAACTGGGCAAGTGAGGTTGCTTGCCCATGCTTCTTGCGAAGCAAGCGAGCGTGATTCCATGCCGCCGTTGTCGTATGTTGCTATATAGTCTATAAATTTTCTATGTTGAGCATAAAATTCCCCACCTGCCTTGATGCGTTCGCCATTGCGGTTGAGCTCACGATTTTCTACCCGCTCGATTCTTATATTTGTTGGCGTTAGCAAAAACACTGCCATAGATAGCAAGGAGTCTAAAGCACCACCCCACTCACGTATGCATCCCGAAAGTACAAAGTTGCCCCTTTGTACTAAAGGACGCAGCAAAGATATCCGCTCATCCAGTGGGCGCTCCTTCATTGCTAGTGGCGGGTTGTTTTGTACGAAAAAATAATCATCTGTGTCGAAATGCTTAAAATTAAGCAAACGCGCTAGTTCGCGCCCCATTGTTGTGCAGCCAGACCCGGATGCCCCGAATACGATAATCCCGTGTTTATTGTCCATTTTTTGTCCTCCGTTGTATGCTATAATTTCCCTATGATAAGAAGCTATGTTCATATACGGCAATACCACGTAGCAGCTTAAAGTGATCGCTTTTGGCCCAATCATCAAAACCGCCCCGAAGATGTTATGTCAAAAATACGTCCATATAGCAATCCAAAGATGCGATTGCTATACATGATAGGTGAGCCCATGAAAAACTGTAGACTATATAAAAATACCACCGCAATACTAAAACGCGCATTTTTGCTGGCTGTGCTTGTGACCGTGCTATTGGTTGCCGGATGTTGGGGGCAACCCTCCACTCACGCAGTATGGTACGATTCCTACCGCGACATACCAGGCATTACGGGTGAACAAATACAAGCCATAGCCAGGTTAAGGAGTCAGCACGAGTATTTTGTATATGGGATGCTTCAAAATGACGATGCGTTCTGCACTATAGATGGCAATGTAACTGGCTTTGCAGCTCGTATGTGCGAATGGCTTACCCAGTTATTTGGCATACCTTTCATTCCGGTGATTTTTGACGATTTACCATCCCTTGTGGAGGGCTTGGCCGATGGTACCGTGCATTTTACAGGCCAGTTCCCAAGTATACCAGAGCTTGAAGGTATTTATCATATGACAGAGCCCATCTCTATGCGCTCTGTTGCTATTGTGCGTACCGAGTCTGCATGCCCTTTGGATGTTATTGTCCAAGAACGTGCCCCACATTTTATATTCCAAAGCGGGTCAGTCTTGCATGATGTGCTGCTGGACATGAACATCTTTGCTGAGTTTGAGTACACCCACGTAAACGACACAGATGAAGCTGCCTACATGCTAACTAACGGATATGCAGACGCTTTTTTGGGTGATGGTGTGCTCACGTATTCTATTGCTTTCCCTGATTTTTATGTTGAGACATTCTACCCGTTTATATTTGGTTTTTCTTCTTTCGCGGCACAGGACCCGGCCCTTTTTCCTATTGTAGACGTGATGCAAAAAGCGTTGGACAATGATGCCATGGTGATAGTTGGCCAGCTTTTTGCCCAAGGTATGGAGGATGCAAAGCGGCATAGGATGTCACTGCTTTTAACAGATGAAGAACGCGAGTTTATTAGCAACAACCCCGTGATACCCATAGCCGTGCACGGGTACAGCTACCCTATAAGCTTTTATAACGAGTGGGACAACGAGTTCCAGGGTATTGCCCATGATGTGCTACGGCAGATAGAGCTTGTTACCGGCTTGTCGTTTGAGATTGTTCATGCCCAAGGGTTGGAAATGCCCCAGATGGCGCAAATGTTGAGGCGAGGTGAAGCGTATCTCGCGGCAGGAGTTTTTAGTGAAAGGGTTGCAGTTGGCGGTATCCAAAACCCGTTTTTGATGACAGATGCTTTTTTTAACGACCACTATGCGTTTTTGTCACATGCCGATACATCAACAATCCATATAAGCGAGCTGTTGTATATGCGTGTGGGGTTATTGGAGAATAATGTTTACGACGTGCTTTTTAAACATCTGTTTCCGCTGCATGACAATTACATGCTTTTTGACGATGTAGACGATCTTATTAATGCCCTGGAGGATGGTGGGGTGGATCTGGCCTTTTATAGCCTGCGTGGGCTAATAAGGGCAACAAATTACTTCGAGCGTACGGGGATACGGGCCAATTATGTACTGGGTGAATATTATTGCATTTCTTTCGCGGTGGGCGAAGACATGGATATCTTGCATTCTATTATCAACAACGCCATTTTTGTAATAGACACCCAAGCAATAACAGATGATTGGATGACAAGGACTTTTGACTTTAGATTGCGCGTGCTACAGGCGCAGCGCCCATTTTTTATAGGTGCTTCGGTCTTGTTTGCCATTGTGCTTATATTGATGTTTATACTGTTTCGCAAGACCCAATACGAGAACCGTAGGCTAGAGTCATTGGTAGCAGAACGGACCGAGATTTTAGAAAGGGAGGGTAATACCCTCAACGCAATTGTCGACTCATTGTCGGATGCGCTGTTTTATAAGGACCTTGAGTTAAACTATGTGCGTATTAACAAGAGTTTTAAGTCGCTGTTGGGGGTACACCAAGACATAATTGGTACAAGCGATGAAACTTTTATGTCACCAGAAATTGCCGAAACTTGGGGCGCTGTAGATTTAGCAGTAATTAACGAAAAGCGTGTGATTCGCACAGAAGAACACATGTACTCTATAGATGGCAAAGCCAAAATTTATGACACAATTAGGGCACCACTGCTGCAAGGCGGCACCGTATACGGTATTTTGGGCCTGTCACGCGATATTACCGAGCGCAAAGAATACGAAGAAAACTTGCGTGCGGCTTCGCATGCAAAGTCTGCTTTCCTTGCACATATGTCTCATGAGATACGCACACCTATGAACAGCATTATAGGCTTTTCGGAGTTGGCACTTGACGTGCAAATGCCGCCAGAAGCCCGCGAATATATAGATAGGATCAACGAAAACGCCAATAGCCTCTTGGATATCATAAACGATATCTTGGACATGTCTAAAATAGAGTCTGGCAAGATAGAGCTTGAGCGTGTGCCTTTTGACGCTGGGGACCTATTTATCCAGTGTAAAAATATCATATTGCCAAAAGCTATATCAAAGGGGCTGTTGCTTGATTTTAAAGCCGAGCCTATAACCGGAGACAGGCTGATACTGGGTGACCCCGCGCGCTTGCGCCAAGTCTTAATAAACATTATCTCAAATGCCGTAAAGTTTACAGAGCGCGGTACCATTAAAGTTGTATCGTATGTAACAAAAACGACCGAAACCACCAAAACCATCCGCTGGGAAGTAAAAGATGACGGTATTGGCATGACACAAGACCAAATAACACGTGTTTCAGAGCCGTTTATGCAAGCGGACTCTAGCATTACCCGCAAATATGGGGGTACAGGCCTTGGGATACCCATAGTAATGGGTATCTTGGATGTAATGGGTAGTGAGTTAATAATAGAAAGCACCCCTGGTGTTGGCAGCAAGTTTAGCTTCGAGTTAACCTTTGACACTACCAGTGTAGAAGATACCACCGCCACACCGGGTGATGTGCCAGATACAAGAAAGACATATTTCGAAGGGGAAGTTTTGGTTTGCGAAGACAGTGATATGAACCAACTAGTAATAAGCAGACACTTGCAACGCATGGGCCTTTCTTATGTCACAGCCAACAATGGACAAGAGGGTGTAGACATTGTAGCCAGCCGTATGGCTAAAGGTGAAAAGCCTTTTGACTTGATTCTCATGGATATTTACATGCCAGTAATGGATGGCCTAGATGCCGCTACAGCCATAGTAAAAATGGGCTGTACTACGCCAATTGTAGCAATTACGGCCAATGTCATGCCCGACGATGTTAAGATTTATAAGCGCGCAGGTATGCCAGACTGTATTGGCAAGCCCTTCGCTTCGCATGAGTTGTTGAGGGTCTTAAATAGGTACTTGCGGGCTGTGGCGCGGTAGGGGAAGTCTTAAACATCATGCATAGGATAGTGCATGTCGAAAAAAACATTCATATTAGAATGTCTATGCAATGAGTTTAATCCTTGTTGTATAGCGTCCCAACTCTTTTTATAGTCATTGCTTAAAGCAAGCTCGGGACTGCAAAAAAATGAACGAAACCCATCTGCATCTTCGCCATAGTATGCCTTGTTGTGTTCATCACTCGTTATGATAGCGTCGCTGGGGATATATGCGCCATCCATGTCTATTAAGAGTACAATTTTATAGATGTCACTTTTTTTGAGTTTATATATCTCGCAATATTTTTTTGCACAGTTAACAATCTCGTCCGCGGCTTTTTTGACTTTGAAGTCACTTGTTATGTCGCCATGGGTTATGCCAAACATAATCATATCATCTCGTGAAAATGACTTTTGCAGATTTTCTAGTGGCATACCCAGAGCAACTTCGTCATTTGAGCCTTCTACTATAAATAGTAGTATTTTTTTCTCTTTTCGTGGCACTATTTTCTCCTTCCCATTTTGCGGAAGGCATAGGCTAGGGCGTGTTTGCTATCACCGCTATATAGCTCTTTGTCCTCGTGACCTATTTGAATTGCGCGTAGGTACATATTTCGTAAATTGTTAGTAGCCTTTTTACTCATTTGAACATAACGGCTTGCAGGGTCGGTGGTGGTAAACCAAACAGATTGGGCATCCAGCCTTTCTAGGGGATGGAGGTTGTGAGAGGTAAATATCAACTGCCCTTTACCAGAGGCGCTTACAACATCAAGTATTTCACCTAGTAAATACTCGAATATGCTTGCGTCTATTTCGTCTATTGCTAAGGTAAAGCTGGGATTGTTGTAAACTTCGGCTATTAGTATGATGAATGAAACTATTTTTTTTATACCCAACGATTCATTTTTAAACGGGAATGCGCCTAGTTCTTTCCTGTTGGATAAGAACTCTGCCCTGTATTTGTCATCGCCTTTGTCTAGTGAAATTATTTCGTGTTTGTATTCCAGCGCTAAGTCAGGGACGATGCTGGATAGTATATTATTAAGATACGGGAGTAGGGCATCAATGTCATCAACAATCTCCTTTAATGTAGCAGCATCGCTTCCTAGCATCTTTGGTATCTTAAGTGGTACGCTCAAAGACTCGATTTTTTTGACAATGTATAAATCATGATTAAGAGCTGCCAGTTCGTCGATGACAATAAAGCTGTTGAGTGCATATAGCTTAAGATACGCTATCAACATATGCGGCCAAACTGCATTTTCATTTTTACATATTCGTGCGTTTCGCTTCATTGCATCAAAAGCTTGTGACGAAAAAATAAATGACCGTGACCCGTATAGTGCAAGAACTTTTTGTAGCTCTAGGGTTCTTAACACGTTTTGGTCTGTGCCGAACAATACGGTACGTTTTTCGGCAGGTGAAATGTGTGGGTCATGTTCGCTGGTGCGTGCGATATCTTGCATAATTATTTTTTTGCCTAAAAACGTCCCGCGTGCGCGTAAACTTTCGCTAATGACGGCTAGTATCTTTTTAAGATTGTCATCGCATTCGTTAGGGTCATTGCGGTGGGCTAATGTGCACTTATATATAACTGTATAATCATAATCCTCATTGTTTATTAAGAACTCAACTTCAATCGAGCACTCGTCTTTCCCATTTGCGATACAGTCCAAATAACGAGGTGGGATTCTTTGCCCATTCATAATATGCTTGATTATCGCTAGTGCTTCAACCACCACTGTCTTCCCAGATGCGTTCTGCCCATATAGGCCCATTATAGTTGCTTTGCCTTGGCGAAATGTATCCATCGCGTTGAGATTAATCACACCGTGAGCCACGCTTTTTAGATCCCATAGTGTGATTTTGTTAATCCGGATTTTTGTATCATTCATGGTTTTGTGACCTTCTCTCAAATTCACTGTATTGCCTCCCTATATATCATAAAAAGTATGTGGCGGCAATAGCAAATGCCGGTTTTGGAATATATTATTCTATGTAAGCTAAGTATGTTCTTGTTTTGCAAGTTTTAGTCTTATATAAGTAGTGTTATTGCTAATTATTCCGCTATGGCATAACACAAGTTTCATATATATAATGAAGCATAGCTCTGATGCACCACCCAAGGAGGCAACCCCAAATGTACTCAACAAAATGCAACCTCCAAACCCCAGCATTCCTATTGGATTTAAACAAACTAGAGCGCAACATAAAAAACTACCACATGATGGCCACCACTGGCAGCAAAATGCTATGGCCAATGATAAAAACACATAAATCTACAGAAATTGCGCGTATGCAACTCAAGTATGGTGCTACAGGCTTCTTATGCGGCACACTAGACGAATGCGAAATCATTTTCAAGAACATAGTATTAGGCGAAAAAAGAGATATTAGCATAATGTACGCGTACCCCGTTGCCTCTGGACCTAATATTTTGCGCGTGATTAACCTGGCAAAAGCACATAGCTTGTACTATCAACGCATAGACAGTTACGAACAGGCCGCACTGTTAAACCAAGCCGCCGCAGAAGCGGGTATACATGTAAACTATACCGTTATTATCAACTCTGGGCTCAACCGTTTTGGGGTAATGCCATATGAGCTAAAAACCTTGCTAGGCAAAACCTTAACCCTAAAGCATCTGAAGTTGTGCGGCATATCCACCCACCCTGGACATGTATACAGCGAAATCGATGGCAACGGCATAGCAAAAGTAGCACAACAAGAGTCGGATATAATCAAAAAAACCGTAGCTACACTCACAAGCATGAGAATCACGCCGCAGCTAGTAAGCACAGGCAGTACGCCCACCCACCCGCTAGTTGTAAATGATACGGTAATAAACTGCTTGCACCCAGGCAACTATGTATTTATGGACAATATACAAATTGCGCTTGGGTGCGCAAAAGAAGACGATTGCGCCCTAACCATACTAGCAACCGTAATATCCGCCCCGCGCGAAGGCGAGTTTATTATAGATGCCGGAGCAAAATGCCTGGGCCTGGACAAAGGTGCACATGGCAACGGGGTAATCAAGGGCCATGGGCGTATCAAAGGTATGCGCGAGGGTATGTCTATAAGCGCGCTTTCGGAAGAAGTAGGTAAGATTATAGTCGCTCCAACATCTTGCAGTGGTGCTAACCTTAAAATTGGCGACAAATTAGAGATAATCCCCAACCACGCTTGTGCCGCAGCCAACAATACAAGCTACTATATAGCCATGCGTGATGGTGTTTATGATAGGACCATCCATGTAGACATGCGCGGCAATTCCGTGGCACCTGTGTTTACGGGTCGGTTTTGATACTATTGGTAAAGGCGATATAAAATCCCCTTACGTTACCTATTGCTTGTTACGTAACGTAACGCAGTATGGTAGGCGCAAAGGAGGTGAAACCTATGTCACAATACACGACGGGCGAACTTGCAAAGCTATGCAACGTATCTGTTAGAACAGTACAGTTTTATGACACCAAAGGCCTGCTGCCCCCGGTCAAATAGAAATCCATGCCCATAACAATAAATAAGGAGGAATGCAAAAATGTTTAACACAGGCAATGTATTTGAAATAGGAGGGATTACCCTTGATTTAGGGACGCTATTAATATTCGCGGCGCCGCTGATAATAATAAACTTTGTGTTATTGGTAGTGGCAATACTAAGCCTGGCCCGCAAGCCCTTGCCATGGGGCCAAAAATGGGTATGGCTGCTGGTGATTTTACTGGTAGACCTTATAGGGCCAATTATATATTTCGCAGTTGGCTCTAACATGCTAGACGATAAAGTCGCACAACTTGAAGATTTAAGGAGAGACGAATGACAACATACGCAGTAGAAACCCAAGGCCTAACCAAGCGGTATAAGACCGCGCTGGCAGTAGACAATATAGACCTGGCTGTGCCGGCAGGCTGTTGCTGCGGCTTCTTGGGCAAAAATGGAGCCGGCAAGACTACAACAATTAAAATGCTGGTGGGGCTAAAGCGCCCTACGGCAGGCACGATTTCTATAATGGGGCAACAGCAAAAATTTGGGGTGCAAAACCAGCTCCCTTTCGGCTACTTGCCAGATGTCCCCAACTTTTATGGCTACATGAACGGTACAGAGTTTTTGGACTTAAGTGCCCGGCTATGCGGCATACCCACCGCACAGCGCAAAGACAGGGTGCGTTACCTGCTTAAGCAAGTGGGCTTGGACAGGACCCGTACACGCATTAGCGGCTATTCACGCGGTATGAAACAGCGCCTTGGTATAGCCCAAGCCATGATAAACAACCCACCGGTAATATTTATGGACGAGCCAGTGTCTGCCCTGGACCCTATAGGCAGGCGTGATGTTGTGGAAATAATCCAATCTTTAAAAGGCACAACAGTAGTTTTTTCCACTCATATCCTAGCGGATGTAGAAAACCTCTGCGACTATGTACTAATTATAGACAACGGCAAAATATTAGCAGCAGACTATATGGCCAACCTAAAGGAGCGTCACTCCAAAAACACGGCCAAAATCCGCTTCTATCAACCTCAAGACGCCAAGACATTTACTGATTGCGCTAATACAGAGCTGTTTACTGTAGAGCAGCAGCCAAACCCAATGGAGCTGATACTCCACTCGCAAGCGGCTAACATGCAAGAGCTAAGCCATGCGGTAACAGCAATACTGCAATCCCACAACCTGCCTATGGAGAATTTTGGGGCACATACACCACATTTGGAGGATATTTTTTATGAGACAATCGGTAAATAGCGCAAGTTCGTTTGAATCACCAAGTATAGCCCCCCAAAAACGGACCCGCAGTCAATGGAAAGTATTCGCCCACAAGGAATTTATAGAAAACATCCGTACAAAGAGGCTACTTGTGATGCTGTGCGTGTTTGTGATACTGGCAATAATGGGTGTACTTATGGCCCGCTTTGTAGGCGAGATATTGGCAGCACTTATGAGTGCCGAAGGGGGAGCACCGTTTGTAATTGAAGTACCACCCCCAGTGTGGACAGACAGCTACGCACAACTCTACTCTAGCCTCACAGAAATGGGCATAATTGCCCTGATAATGCTGTATATGGGGGCTATCCTCCGCGAAAAACGCTCTGGCACAATAGACCTTGTGATGGCCAAAGGGCTTTCGGCTACGGCATTTGTGATGTCTAAGTTTGTTGTGGCAGCTGCAATTATACTGCTTGCGCTGTTTACGGCGGTCTTGATGGCCTTTGGCTATACGTTTGTATTATTCGAATACGCGGGGAATATAGGCAACGTACTACTTGGTGCTGTCACATTTGGCGTGTATCTACTGATGATGCTGGCTATTACATTTTTATGGTCGGCTATTGCTAATAGCACGGCAATAGCTGCGGTGCTTGGGTTAGGCTCGTTTTTTGTTATATCCCTTTTAAATTTCATACCGGTTGTGGGGCGCTTTATGCCTGCTGGTATAGTTAGTTATAGCGTGGCCCTTTCTGTTGGGGGTGGGCAAGAGCGGTTGATTATGCAACTTGTTACTGCTGTGGTAGTTTCGGTTATATGTTTGCTAGTGGCCGTGCAGGTGCTTAAAAAGAGAGAAGGGTAGGGCGTCAGTTCGTAATACGGACAATTTTCGTGTAATTTTCTTAAGCAAACAATTCCCGTGGAACATTTCCAAGTATCCACCCTTTGCGCGATACTGCTTGCCCCGTTTTGTGGCCCGGATTATAATGAATAACCGGCCACAAAATGCCGCAAAAATAAAAGGGGGAGCCGATTATGAAGCACATTATTAAGCGCGACAAAAGGCAAGTACCATTCGATGAAAGTAAAATAACAGCCTGTCTAGACAAGGCATTCGCAGCAGAAGGCGGCGACGAAGGAGATAATCGCAGCCTGCTAATGACATTGACCCTAGAGGTGCTAAAAAAGCTAGAAGCAGAGTACAAAGACGCACCTTTTACAGTAGAAAACGTCCAAGACTTAGTAGAGACTGTACTAATAGAAGGCGGCTATGCCAAAGTGGCAAAGGCATATATCCTATACCGCCAACGCCGCACGGCCATACGCGAAGCCAGAAGTGAGCTTATGGATGCAGTAGCAGATATAGTACGCGAGACCAACCGCGACAACGCCAATGTTGGCAACTCACCATCTGGCAAAGTATTGCAAATATCCGAAGCCGCGTCCAAAAATTACTACCTAAAGCGGATGCTACCCCCAGAAGAAGCACAAGCCCACCTAGATGGGGATATTTATATCCAAGACTTGGGCTGGTATGGTAAAACCCTTACCTGTATACAAATCCCGCTGGGTCGTATGCTGCGTGACGGTTTTAACAGCGGCCACGGGACAATACGCCCGCCCAAGAGCATACGCTCTGCGGCGGCTCTTTCGGCAATAATCCTTCAAAGTAACCAAAACGACATGCATGGCGGCCAAAGCTATGCCTATTTTGACCGTGACCTAGCAACATATGTAGATGTAGAGCGTGCGCGGCAAGACAAGATACTACGTGGCAACCTCAAAGAGTTGGGCCTCACCGCATCCGAAGAAGAAATAATAGCCCTTGTAGAAAAACATACCTACAGCGAAACATTCCAGGCAATGGAAGCTTTTATATACAACTTAAACACAATGTCCTCACGAGCTGGGGCGCAAGTGCCGTTTTCCAGCGTCAACTTAGGTACAGACACAAGCCCAGGCGGGCGCATGATAACAGAGTGCTTCTTAAAAGCATACGAGCGCGGGCTTGGCAGAGGCGAGAGCCCAATCTTCCCAAACCTATGTTTCAAACTAAAAGAAGGCGTAAATTTTGAGCCAGAAGACCCTAACTATGACCTATTCCACCTGGCAATGGAAGTGGCGTGTAAGCGGTTGTTCCCTTCATTCTCGTTTATGGACGCAAGCTTTAACAATATCTATGGCGAGGAAGAAGTAGGCTATATGGGTTGCCGCACCAGGGTTATTGCCAATGTCAACGGAGAAGCGCGCACAGACGGGCGTGGTAACCTAAGCTTTACATCCGTAAACTTGCCACGGCTGGGTATTAGGGCCAATGGGGACATGGCGCAGTTTTGGCGCTACCTGGACGAGACTCTGGACTTTGCCATGAGCCAGCTCAAAACCAGGTACGACTTGCAAAAAAACCTGCGCGTTAAAGACTTCCCATTCCTTATGGGCCAGCAGCTATACATGGACAGCGAAAAATTAAAACACAGCGATATCATCGAGCCGGCAATAAAACACGGCACATTGACTGTAGGCTTTATAGGCCTTGCAGAATGTCTCGTGGCCCTAACAGGCACGCATCACGGGCAAAACCAGTCCAGCCAAGCGTTGGGTATCTCTATTGTAAGCCATATGCGCCGCCGCTGTGACGAAGCAAGCAAAAAGCATAGCCTTAATTACTCCCTACTGGCAACCCCGGCAGAGCAGCTTAGCGGCAAGTTTACAACCCTAGACGTAGAGCGCTATGGTGTGATTGAAGGCGTGACAGACAAGGCGTGGTACACTAACTCCTTCCACGTACCAGTAGAATACGAAATTACCGCCTTGGACAAGATAGCCATAGAAGGCCCATACCATAAGTACTGCAACGCTGGGCATATTTCATATGTAGAGTTAGAGTCTGCCCCAGGGCAAAATATAGAAGCTTATGAGCGGTTGGTCCGCGCAATGGCCGACGCAGACATGGGGTATGGCGCGGTCAATTTCCCGGTAGACATATGTAGGGACTGCGGTACAAGCGGCCTAATAAACGAGCCTAAGTGTACAAACTGCGGCAGCAACAATATTAGCCGTGTGAGGAGGATTACCGGGTACTTGTCCACCCTAGACAGGTTTAACGACTACAAACTGGCAGAGGAAAAAAGCCGGATAACACACGATGAATAAAGCGGTCGATGGCGAAAACGGCCAACTGCTACGTCTGTCTGGGTTTTCGCATGAAAGCTTTGTAGACGGGCCTGGTATACGCGTTGTGGTATTTGTACAAGGGTGTAAAAACGCCTGTGAACATTGCCACAACCCAGAAAGCTGGGATACAAGCGGCGGTGAAGAATATACTGTCCGCGAAGTTATAAAAATGATAAAAGATGCCGCCGGTACGGTGCGACGCAAAAACCACGCGGCGGCAGGGTTATGTATGCCTGCCGTAGCGCGTGATACACGCAAAAAAGAGTTTCAGGGCGTTACATTCTCTGGTGGGGAGCCATTTTTACAAGCCGGTGCGCTGGTAAAGATAGCTACAGCTATCAAGCGCACAGGCTTGGATATAACCGTATATACAGGCTATACCTACGAGGATCTTACCCTGCGTGCAGACAAAGATACCCAAGCCCTACTAGCACTTTCGGATTATCTGATAGACGGCCTGTACATTAACAAACTGCGGGATATAGGGCTAAAGTTTCGCGGCTCTAAAAACCAGCGTATAATAGACATGAACGCAACACGCAATACCGGGCAGGTCGTAGAGTTTATGTAAACTTTAAGACGCATGTAAATGAACTCACGCGAACGGGAACGCTCCAACGCGTTTTTGGCGACAGACAAGACCGATTTAAAGTACGATTGCTATAAACATAAAAAACGGCCTGGCATCGTAGACAAACAATGCCAAGCCGTTTTTTATTATATGACTTAAAATCCTTGAATAATTTCATCCGTAAGCGCTCGCACAATAGCAGTTGTTAGCGCAACACAGGCCTTATAATCAGATAAAGACGCCATAGAGTGGTGGCTGTGTGCATATCTTACCGGGCAGCTTATAACAATTACCGGTACGCCAAGCCC
Source organism: Defluviitaleaceae bacterium (assembly GCA_009785605.1). Lineage (GTDB taxonomy): Bacteria > Bacillota > Clostridia > Lachnospirales > WQUN01 > WRAN01. Next base: position 13,828 of record WQVY01000029.1, read on the forward strand.
GGACATATGAAGTGCTCCGCCGTTGGTGCCGCCACCTGTACGTACTGCTTCTTGGATGGTAATACCCTCCTTGGCCGCGATTTGCTTTGCAAAGCGCAGTGCGCGCGGGTTAGTAATCATGCCACTGTCTATTATCCTTAGCATTGGGCCTTTGCCCATGCGGGTTTGGACCATATGTGCCTCTGCAAACGTGTCATCTGCTGGTGCGCCTTCTAGGCATATAGCAAAATCGGGTGTCACATGGTTGCCTACTACCCTGGCACCCCGTAGCCCCACTTCTTCCTGGGAAGAAAGTGTGCCAACAATACGTAGTTGGGAGTCACTAAGGCCCTCTAGCGCTTCTAGTACAATGGCGCAGCCCAGCCTGTCGTCAAAAGCCTTGGCTATCATGGTGTCGCCTTGCTGTTCGAAGTCTGCCTTGGGCACAATTGGGCAGCCAGGCGCTATTTTATATTCTTTTTCTACTTCTTCACGGCTTTTTGCGCCTATGTCCAGCACAAGGCTGTCTAGTTTTGGCGCTTCTGTAATCCCGCCAAAATGTGGCGCGCGGGTTGCAATAACGCCTGTGATAAGCTTGCCGTCCAGGTTTCTTATAAGCATCTTTTGGGCAAGCAGTACCATGGGCACCCAGCCGCCAAGGTTGTGAAATACTATCATGCCGTTGGGTTTGATGGCTTGTACCATCAGGCCGATTTCATCGCTATGGGCGTCTATTAGTACTGTTGGGGCATCTGGCTTGTGGCTATCTTTGTACATAAAAAAGTTCATGAGGCTGTCGCGCTTGGTGGTGTACCCTGCCGGGACATATTTCTCGGCTACGGCAACTACATCCTCCTCAAAGCCCGGCGGGCCAAATGCGTTGGTTAAGTCCTTGATAAGCTTGATCGAGTCCATTAAGTTTCTCCTCTCGTTTTGGGTGGGCACTGCCCAGGGTGTAAGTCAACTTCATGAAACTACTATACTTTATGTAAAAACATTTGACAATGACTTCCTATGCGCTTATATTCAGGTGAAAACATGGACGTGGAGATGATTTTATGGAAAAAACAATGGAAAAAATCGTGGCTTTGGCCAAAAGTCGTGGGTTTGTATTCCCCGGGTCAGAGATTTATGGCGGCTTCGCCAATACTTGGGATTATGGCCCGCTGGGTATAGAGCTTAAAAACAACGTAAAACGTGCCTGGTGGAAAAAATTTATACAAGAAAGCCCACACAACGTAGGCGTAGACTGCGCAATACTCATGAACCCTGCGGTGTGGGAAGCATCTGGCCATGTAGGCGGCTTTAACGACCCGTTAATGGATTGCCGCGCCTGTAAAGAGCGCTTCCGCGCAGACCATTTGATAGAAACCCACATGCGCGAAAAAGGCGAAAGCGGCTCCGCAGACGGTTGGGAAAACAATAAAATGAAAGCATATGTAGAAAGCAATAAACTCCCGTGCCCCAAATGCGGCAAGCATGATTTTACAGATATCCGCCAGTTTAACATGATGTTTAAAACCTTTGCTGGTGTGACAGAAGATAAGCAGACCACTGTATACCTGCGGCCCGAAACAGCCCAGGGCATATTTGTAAACTTCAAGAACGTACAGCGCACCACCCGCCGCAAGATACCCTTTGGCATAGGCCAGGTAGGCCACGCCTTTAGAAACGAGATAACACCGGGTAATTTTACCTTCCGCACCCGCGAGTTCGAGCAGATGGAGCTGGAGTTCTTTTGCAAGCCCGGCACAGATGACGAGTGGTTTACCTATTGGCGGCAGTATTGCATAGACTGGCTGCAAGGCCTGGGAATGCCAGAAAACGCGCTAAGAATCCGCGACCATGGCGCAGATGAACTGTCTTTCTACAGCAAAGCCACCACAGATATAGAGTATCTGTACCCCCAAACACTGGGTTGGGGCGAGCTATGGGGCATTGCCAACCGCACAGACTACGACCTCAAAAAGCACACAGAGCATTCCAACGACGAGATGGCCTACTACGACGCAGACGAAAACACCCACTATGTACCTTATTGCATAGAGCCGTCTCTGGGTCTGTCACGCATGACCCTTGCGTTTTTGTGCGAAGCCTACGACGAAGAAGACCTGGGAACGCCAGAAAAACCCGATGTACGTACCGTGCTAAGGTTCCACCCGGCGCTTGCACCTATTAAGGCGGCTGTATTGCCACTTTCTAAAAAACTGTCAGAGGCAAGCCAACCTATATGGCAAGAGCTGTCTAAGCATTTTATGGTGGAGTTTGACGATACCGGCTCAATAGGTAAGCGCTATCGCCGCCAAGACGAAATAGGCACACCTTTTTGCATAACCTATGACTTCGATTCCGAAACCGATGGTGCGGTTACTGTCCGCCAAAGAGACAGTATGCAGCAAGAACGGGTGCCAATAGCAGAGCTTAAGGCTTACCTGGAAGGGAAGCTAGTGTACTAATTCCGGACAATATATCCTATATAGTACCCCGTCTCGCGAAACCCAACAGCCAAAGCTGCTTCATACTCGCCACGGCTGTTGTCACGGTCAACCATACGCAAGACGGTACTTTTACCATTTTCAAATGCACACTCAACTACAGCAGAAAACAGCGCCACACGGTGGGCGGGATTATCGGACTCAACGCCAAAAATCTCGCCCAGGGCGCTGTCTCCCATATCAAGCCTAATAAGCGCATATCCTGTGATGTTGCCGTTTTCATAAACAACAAATATCCGCCATATATCCCATTTTTGTAGGATTCGCTGGCTTGTCCAATACATATCTGGTGGTGGGTTGAGCTTGTCGTGAAGCTCCGCAAACCCTGCATAGTCCGCTTTTGTTAGCGGCTTTATTTCATGAGAATCGCAAGGTTTATACTCGTGCTGCGTCACTTTCATTGCTATGCAATCTTCCAAGACCTCTGCACCTATAGCGGCCAAAGCCTCTGTAGGCGGTGGCATATCACGGAAGCAAAGGGTTACTTCGTAGCCGGGATACCGTGTCGTTAATGGCTCCCATATCCCGGCTAGGTCCTTTTGGTTTATATCGTTTATTTGTATATAGCTTTCAGATTCTTCTACAAAAACCTCAATGCCGTTAATTATGATTTTCATGTGAAATCCCTTCGCAGTGACATAACAATCGTACTTTAAATCAGTCCAATCACGGCGCAGTCCTTTGTCTAAAAATAATCTCGTTGGGCCGTGCCCACCCTAGTCTTTCCCTGGCCAACCTTTCGATGTATGCATCGCTGTCGAAGTGGGCAATTTGGTAGCTTAGGGTGTAGTATCTGGCGCGTTCTTCGGCAAACTGCCTTTCGATTTGGTCGTGTACTGTGCGCAGGGCGTTGTACCTGTTGGATTGCCGGTCGATAAGGCGCGAAAATGCGCCAACAATCACCAGGCACACCAATATAAACACGATGTTATAAAACATGTTGCTCTTTTTTTTGGTTTGTGTGTTTTTCTTCATGCGGTTTACCCCTTCATCCTGCTTATAGCTTCCCACAGGCCCTGCAAATATGTTGCGCCCAGTGCGCGGTCATATAGCCCATAGCCTGGGCGGCCTTTTTTGATGGTTTCGTCCCATATCATACGCCCATGGTCTGGTCGTACCCAGCCCTTGTAGCCTATGTCGTGGAAGGCCTTCATAACATCAAACATATCCAGCGAGCCTAGGCTGGACAGGTGTGCGGACTCATAAAAGTCTGTCTCGTTTTCGAAACGCAGGTTGCGTACATGGGCAAAGTGGATGCGCCCTTCGCCGCCAAACTCGCGTATCATGGCAGGTATGTCTGCGCCGCGCTTTGCACCCAGCGAGCCTGTGCATAGGGTTAGGCCGTTGTGGCTGCTTGGATGAAGGTCTAGGTAACGGCGGATGTTCTCGTGGCTTATTATAAGTTTTGGCAAGCCGAATATTGGCTGCGGAGGGTCGTCTGGGTGGACGGCCATTTTTATGTCTAGTTTTTCTGCGTGGGGGATAATAGCATCTAAGAAATATTTCATGTTGGCGTAAAATGTGTCTGGGGTCATGCCGTCATAGGCTTCCAGGGTTGTGCGGATGGTTTTCATCCTTTCTGGTTCCCAACCTGGCATCTCGTAGGTGTCTGCATCTTTGGCGTAGCGCTCGGCCAGGGCTTCTACAGTCACGCCTTTTATAAAGTCGGCTTCGTATTTCATGGTGTTGGAGCCGTCTGGTAGGTTGTAGTATAGGTGGCTGCGGGCCCAGTCCAGTACCGGCATGAAGTTGTAGCAGATGCATTTTATGCCAATAGTCTTTAAGCGCTCCATGGTTGTGATATAGTTTGCGATTTTTTCGTCACGGGAGGGGAGGCCAAGCTTGATATCCTCGTGGATGTTTACGCTTTCTATGACCTCTACTTCCAGGCCTGCGGCGGTTACTTCATCTTTCATGGCGGTTATAGCGTCCAGTGGCCATACTTCGCCGGCGGGGATGGTTAGTAAGCTTGTTACTACCCCAGTCATGCCGGGAATTTGGCGGATGTACGGTAAGCTAATAGGGTCTTGGCCAGTGCCAAACCAGCGGAATGTCATTTTCATGGGTTAGGGCTCCTTTGTGTTTAAGATTTAGAAGCTGTATTCAACTCTGACAATGGTGACTTTTCGCGACAGATTTTTGACAATTGAGGCGGCTCTGACGCGGCTTGCCAATAAGGCAAGCAAGGAGGAGGCAACGAAAAGTGGCAAAAATCTGACCGAAAAGGCGCCGTTGGCGGGGTTGAATACAGCTTCTTAGTCAAATGATTGCTCTCAGCCAATAAGTGTTTAACATGGTTTGCCGCAATCCGCAACCGAACATACTTTTATGCATGCGGCATTATTCCGAAATTTTGCATAACGATGTAATTTGACAAAAAAACCACCATGTACATAGAATGGGACATGGAGGGGTTGTATGAGTAAACGAACGAGAATATCCGCCCTAGAGCCAAAAATACTTGGCCTTGGGATTGTATTGTCTGTACTATCTGCCGCGATATGTATGCAAATCATGGGGCAGTTTGGCGCGGCACCCAATACATCGCTTATTGGTGCTGTTTTGGTTATGATTGTTGCGCGTATCCCTTTAGCAGTTGCCAAGAGCTTTAGGCACCTAGAAAGGCAGAACTATGTACTGTCTATAGCGTCTGCGGCTGGGTTTGCGGCAGCTAATTGTGGGTTTGTGGCCGTGGCTATAGTGTTTATGATGGGGCGCTATGATCTTATTGTGCCAATGGCTTTTGGTGCGCTTATAGGCAGTATGCTTTCTATTTATATAATGGGGCGGCTGTTTGATTCGAAGATTTTCCCCGCTACAGCGGCATGGCCTATGGGGAAAGCCGTGGCAAGCACTATCACAGCCGGGGACGAAGGCGGGAAGAAGGGCTTCCAGCTATTGTCTGGGTTGGTTGTTGGGGCGGTTGCGGGCTTTTTTGGCATACCAGCCGCTGGGGTTGGTATTGCTTTTATAGCCAACATGGGCTCTATGGCGGCGCTGGGCATTGGTATGATACTTCGTGGGCACTCTGTGCGGATATTTCGCGGGTTTGATATTGGGGACTCTAATATTGCCCAAGGGGCTATGATTGGTGCGGGCATTATTGCGCTTATCCAAATAATTTTTACTATTACCAAGGGCAAGGGCACAAGTGGCGACAAAAATACAGAAGGTATTGATGGGCCTGCCGTAAGCGACGCCAGTACCAAGTCTACACTTTTTAGCTCTGCATGGTTGTTTATGGTTGGGGCTGTTGTCCTTGCGTTGGTTACTGGCATTTTTAGTGACATGGGCCTTTTGCAGGCTGTGCTGTGGGTGGCATTTGCTGGGTTTGCCTCCGTGATTGTTATGGTGCTTGTGGGTACGGCGGCGATGCATTCCGGCTGGGCCCCTGCTTTTGCTGTTGTGACTATATGCCTCACCATTGGGCTGATAATGAGCTTCCCGCCTGTGCCGCTTGCGGTGCTTGTTGGGTATATAGGCTCTGTTGGGTTGCCTCTTAATGATACGGGGGTTGGGCTCAAAGCCGGGTGGCTTATCCGCGGCCAGGGCAAGGATAAGGAGTACGAAGCATACGGCCGTAAGCAGCAGGTAATTATTAAGCAAGTTGGCGCGGTTGTGGGCATACTGGTGGCTGTGACTTTTGGCATGATATTAATACGCGGCGGCATTATCCCGCCCATGAGTAGGTTTTATGCTTATACAGTACTGGAAGTAGTAAGCCCGGCGCTTATTAGGGACCTTGCTATCTGGGCTATCCCAGGCGCGGTACTTCAGGCCATATTTGGCAACAAAAGTGTAGGGCTTATGTTGGCAACGGGACTGCTTGTCAACAACCCTATTTTTGGGATTGCGGTATTGGCCGCGATTGCGCTTAGGCTTGTTGTTGGCACAAAATATATGGAGATACGTGCACCTGGGCTTATTGCCGGTGACGGGTTGTATGGGTTTGGGCTTAATATTTTTAGGGCGTTTTTTTAGTGATTTGCCAATATAAGTACCAAAGGAGCTACCAATGACAATAAAAATATATTCCAAAATACCAGCTATGGGGAATCCTTGTTTACGACAGAAGAAATAAATGCAATAGAATCAAGGATTATATTGCGTGAAGTAAAAGAAAAGACACCCCATACACAACCTGCCTAGTACGCAACAAAGAAATAAAGCTCACACCCGAGGAGTTAGTGCGCCAGCTATACATACATCGCCTAACTACACTATACAAGTACCCCATAAACCGGCTGGTAGTAGAATATCCAATTAATCGCGGGCGTGAAGTAAAACGCGCAGACATTGTTATCATGGACAAAGTACATGCAACAAGCCCGCTAATTATAGTAGAAGTAAAAAAGCCCAAGCTAACAGACGGCGCGAGCAACTAAAATCATACGCCAACTTTACCGGCGCGCCCATGGCAGTGTGGACAAACGGCCAGCAAGTGCAAGCCTGGCACAGAAAAGACCCAAACTATTTCGAACAAATACCCAATATCCCAGCCGCCAACGAGACACTTGTTGATATATTAAACCAGCGCATAACCTACGAAGATCTCAAAAAAATAGATAAAATAGCAAACGAAAGACGCTCCTTGCGCTCTTTTATAGTAGAGATGGAAGACGAAGTGCTGGCAAACGCTGGCGTAGACTCCTTCGAGGAAGTGTTTAAACTCATCTTTTCAAAACTGTACGACGAGCTGATAGGCGCGGACGACGAAAATTATTACCTAAAATTCCGCAATAACGGCGAAGCCGACCCAGAGCTTAAAGAAAAAATTGACGAGCTATTCGAAGCGGCAAAAGAAAAATGGGATGGTATATTCCTAGAAAGCGATAGTATTACGCTAACTCCATCTCATTTGGCGGTGTGTGTGTCTGCACTACAAGATGTAAAACTCTTTAATAATAACCTGGACGTTGTAGATGATGCTTTCGAATACCTGATGAACAAGTCACAAAAAGGTGAAAAAGGGCAATACTTCACCCCACGCTATGTAATAGACATGTGTGTAAAAATGTTAAACCCCAAAGAAGACGAGGATATAATAGACACAGCAGCAGGTAGCAGCGGATTTCCTATGCACGCAACCTCATATGTATGGAACAACATGCGTGATGAGTTAAGTGGAGCAGGAAGTGAAGCCACGACAACGGGTAAGCCCTCAGAACGAGAGAAAAAATATGTAAGAAACCGTGTTTTTGCAATTGATTTCGACGAAAAAGCAGTCCGGGTTGCCAGGATGTTGAATCTTATCGCTGGGTATGGTGAAAGCAATGTACTACATCTTAACACCTTGGATTATCACCGTTGGGGTGAAGTGTCAAAGCAAGAGAAGTGGGTTGAAAATTATAGCAAGAGTTTTGGCCGGCTTAAGAAAAGACGGGCAAAAGGTGTAAGTGATTTTTCGCAGTTTAATTTTCCTTTGCTTATGGCCAACCCTCCTTTTGCCGGAGACATAAAGGAAGGGTCAATCCTTGAAAGATATGACTTAGGAACTAACGAGAAGGGGAATCAACAAAGCAAGGTAGGGCGCGATATACTTTTTATAGAGCGAAACCTTAACTTTATTAAACCCGGCGGAAGGATGGCCATCGTACTGCCCCAGGGCCGGCTTAATAATTCCAGCGACAAACAAATACGTGATTATATCGCCCAGCGCTGTCGTATCCTAGCGGTGGTGGGCTTGCATGGAAATGTGTTTAAGCCTCATACAGGCACAAAGACCAGTGTGCTGTTTGTCCAAAAATGGGATGATGAACTTTGCCCCAAAGTAGAAGATTATCCAATTTTTTTTGCCACTATGCAAAAGCCTAGCAAAAACAATAGCGGCGAAAAACTGTATGTATGGGACATTGATGAAAACAAACCAATGTTAGATAAGCATAATTATTTAATTGTTGACCATGACCTGTATAAACATGACGTAAAGACTGGCGTGAAAGCACAAGACGGTATAGCAGAAGCCTTTATAGAGTTTGCCAAGCGGGAGAAGTTTAGTTTTTTCGTGTAGGCCCATCTTTTGACCAGGAGCGTTATGCTAGGTTAATGGGTGGGCTGGAGGCGGTAGAGGTTACCCGCAATAGCCTTTAACTAGAAAATCCTATTTTTAGGGTTGATGCCGAATATTTTAACAAGACCGCACTAGCGGTTGACGATAAGATAAAACAACTGCCGCATTTTATGCTTGAGTCATATAGGGTAGTTAGTGGGCCTTTTGGGTCATCTCTAAAAAGTAGCGCCTACCTAACAAGCGGTGGCGTGCCATTTGTACGTATTGAGAACATAAGGGGCGGTTTTTATATAGACGACACCAATATGGTGTATATATCAACGTATGATAACAGCAGACTCGCAAATTCACAGCTTTACGAAGATGACTTGATACTATCCAAGGTAGGGCATACCATTGGGTACTTTGCGCGTGTATGTGAAAATATTTCTATGTGCAATATAAGCGAAAACAACATAGGTATTAAACTTCACGACTTTACAAAGGCATTTAAACATTACATCCTTGCTTATTTGAATACGCAGTATGCACAAAGGCTCGTACTAAGAAGGATAAGCGGTAATGCACAACCAAAACTCAACGTAGGTGATGTTTGCCATATCCCAATCCCTATTTTTGGCGAAGCAATTTGCGCCGCAATAAGCCATCTGATAACACAAAGCGAAATGATTCGCAACAATGCCAAAGCCTCATACAACGATGCAGAAAAACTATTGCTTGATAAACTAGGCATGACAGCGTACGTCCCATCACAAGAGCCTACAGCCATAAAAACACTTGCAGAAAGCCTAGGCACAAGCGGCCGCCTAGACGCAGAATATTATCAACAAAAATATATGGATATGGAGACGGCACTTGGCACATGTAATGAAGTAAAAAACCTATGCAAAATCTATGATGCTGCCCCGCATTTTAATGCAGAGCAAGTGTTTAATTATATAGAGCTTGCCGACATTGGCATAACCGGAAATATTATCGGCTGCACTACCGCCCTGTTCAAAGACTTGCCATCCCGTGCAAGGCGATTAGTGAAAAGCGGGCAAGTAATTGTTTCATCAATCGAAGGCTCATTGCAAAGCTGTGCTATTATTTCAGATGAATATGATGGCGCACTATGTTCGACAGGCTTTTATGTACTAGACTCTGATGTTATTAACCCAGAAACGCTACTGCTACTTTTTAAATCCGCACCTATACAACAGTTGTTGAAGAAAAGATGCTCTGGTACTATTCTTACCGCAATATCAAAATCGGCACTAGAAACAATGCCATTGCCTATGGTTGATATAAATACTCAACTTGCATTGGCATGGTATATACAACAATCCTTCGACTTTCGCCGCCAATCCCAAAAGCTATTAGACATAGCCAAACGCACAGTAGAGATAGCCATCGAAGACGGCGAGGAGGCAGCTACAACTTGGTTGCAAACACAACAAAAACAGGCTAGGAGTGTATAAGTGTGAAACTATTCGCATCAGACTACGACGGTACCTTTGCAAGAAGCAACCGCACACCAGGCGAGATAGAAAAAAATATAATCCAAGTCAAGCAGTGGCGCGAGGCTGGCAACCTCTTTATATTTGCTACAGGGCGGGATGTGCCTGGCCTATTAAATGTCTTGCCCAAGCACAATGGGCTAAAATATGACTATCTTGTGTGCTTAAACGGCGGCACCATTACCACACACACCGGTGAAATTGTCTTAGACAAAGTTATCCCTCAACATCTGGCCAACGAAATAATGACTATAGTCAAGGAAAATAATATACAGGAATATTATATAGACCACGTAACAACAAACGGCACAGGCAAGATTTCCGTTTTTATGGATACCCCAGACGAGGCGCTATGTATAGCGCGCTTGTTTGCCATGCATTTCGAGGATAGGACTAGCATATTTGCAAACGAAAGATGTGTTGATCTTACAGCACTTGGGGTGTCCAAAGCTACCGGTGTTGCCCAGGTCGCACACAGGCACAATATTGCCCACAAAGATATCTATTGTATGGGGGACAGCCACAACGACATACCTATGCTTGCCGCATACAACGGCATTACACTGCCCGGCGTCGCTACTGCTGTAAATGCGGCAGCTACACAGGTATGTGGCAGTGTTGGCGCAGCGCTAGAGCTGTTGCTTGCGATACCATAAAAAGCATGAACCAAAATGAAATGTCTACATAAAATATAAGCAAGTACCACATTTATAAGCTATGAACACAGCTTCAAAGCAAAGGAGATACCAACATGAGTTGCAATTGCACAAATGGCTGCCACAGGTGCGGCCAACAGGTCATAAGAGAAGTGTTTAACTGCCCTGGCTCGCAACGTATAGTAAGGCATGAACACGTCGTAAGGCATCAACATGATATCATCCATGAATTTGATGTAATACACGAACATGAATACAATACTCGCGACGTTGTAAGAGAGCGTGAAGTAGTAAGACATAACGACTGTAGAACACATACGCCAGATTATTGCGAAGACAGTTGCGGTACACGCCCGTCAAGGCCAAGGCTCCGCCCCTGGGGCGGCAGACGCTGGTAGTATCCAAGTAGTGTCCAAGAATACAAAGGATGCAAGTGTTGCATTATTGCAACTTTAGATATAAGCCAACATTACAAAGACAGTCGTCTCAAACGCGGCTGTCTTTTTTGATATACTATACAGGTAATAAAATATAACTATAAACTTTCATTATTGTTCAATTTTGTTACAATACCGCTTAGCTGCCCATAATAACTACAGCCGCAACCCAAGGAGGCCCCATGAATACCAAAGCCCTAACAACACTAGAATATCCAAAAATAATAGAAATGCTGTCTACCCGCGCAATCTCCCCAATGGGTAAAGCCCAAGCCGCGGCTCTAACACCCATGACAGATATAGTAGATATAGCCCGCGCCCAAGAAGAAACTACAGCTGCAACCGGTTATATCCTACGCAAAGGCAGCCTGCCGCTTGGCGGGATAAAAGACATCCATCCCTTTATAACCCGTGCGTTGGCCGGTGGGATGCTGTATATCGAAGACCTGCTTAATGTAAGCGACTTCTTGTATGTATGCGGCAAAGCCATAACCTACGGCCGCCAAGAGCGTAATGTAGAGCCAACAAGCCTGACCCCGTATTTCGAAGGCGTGCTAACGGCCCCAAGCCTGGAAGCCGAAATCAACCGCTGCATAAAAAGCTCTACAGAGATAGCAGACAACGCCAGCCCAAAACTAGGCGACATACGCCGCAGTATCCGCCAAGCCCATGACAAAGTACGTGACCAGCTCCAAAGCGTGATAAGAAACGCCACATACAAAGACATGCTGCAAGACGCGATAATCACCATACGGGGTGACCGTTTTTGCGTGCCAGTAAGGGCCGACCAGCGCGCTAACTTCCCCGGTATGGTGCATGACCAATCTGCCACAGGTGCCACTGTTTTTATGGAGCCCCTGGCAGTAGTCCAGCTCAACAACAAAATCAAAGAGCTGCATTTTGATGAAAAACGCGAAGAAGAGCGCATACTAATGAAGCTAAGCGGCCAAGTAGCAGACGAAGCCGAAATACTAACCGCCAGCATCAACAACCTGGCGTATCTTGACTTTGTATTTGCTAAAGGTGAGCTGTCTCTGGCCCAAGAAGCCACAGCCCCGGAGTTTAATAATCGCGGATATGTAAACATTATAAAAGGCCGCCATCCGCTGCTTAAGCCGGACACTGTAGTGCCAACCAACATATGGCTTGGTGGCGAGTTTTCTATGCTGCTGGTAACCGGCCCCAACACAGGCGGCAAAACCGTAGCACTTAAAACCATAGGCCTACTAACCCTTATGGGCCAGTCTGGCTTGCATATCCCAGCGGCAGAGCATTCCCAGCTTGCTGTTTTTGATGAAGTATTTGCAGATATAGGCGACGAACAAAGTATAGAGCAAAGCTTGTCAACCTTCTCGTCTCACATGAGTAACATTGTAGGAATCTTGGGGCAACTTGGCGGCCAGTGCCTGGTACTGCTAGACGAGCTGGGTGCCGGGACCGACCCAACCGAAGGCGCTGCCCTTGCAATAGCAATCTTGCAACACCTACAAAAAAGTGGTGCGCGGGCCGCAATAACAACCCACTACAGCGAGCTAAAACTCTATGCCCTGTCTACCCCAGGTGTAGAAAACGCGAGTTGCGAGTTCGACGTAGAAACACTGCGCCCTACCTACCGCTTGCTAATAGGCGTGCCAGGCAAAAGTAATGCCTTTGCCATAGCCTCCCGCCTGGGCTTGCCAAGCGGCATCATAGACCAAGCCAAGACCGTATTAAGCTCCGAAGATGTGCGCTTCGAAGACGTAATAACAGACCTGGAAGCCGGCAAAAAAATGGTAGCAATAGAACAAGAGCGCGCCGCAGTATACCGGCGCGAGGCAGAAGCTCTACGGCTAGACCTATCCCGCACCCAAGAAAAACTGCAAGCCCAAAAAGAAAAAATCATGGAAAAAGCCCGTGAAGACGCGCTATTTACCGTGCAGCAGGCCCGCAAAGAAGCAGAAGCCCTGCTTAAAGGTATGCAGCAGACAAAAGAGTTAGAAGAAGCCCGCCGCCAAATGCGCGAAACGCTAACCGGCATGGAAGCAACTATTGGCCCAATCAAGGAAAAACCATCCCGCAAACCCCCAGAAAACCTGCGCCGGGGCGACAGGGTGTTTATCCACTCCCTAAACCAGCACGGCACAGTTTCTACCCCGCCCAATGCCGCTGGAGACGTGCATATCCAAGCTGGGATTATGAAAATTAAGTCTCATATAAACGACCTAAGCCTGGCAGAGGAAGAAGTAAAAAGCAAGTTTACACCGGCTGGCGGGCAATCACGCAGCAGTGGTGTAGGCAAAGCCATGCATATCACATCCGAAGTAGACCTGCGCGGTATGTTGCCAGAGGAAGCTACAGGTGTTGCCAACAAGTACTTGGATGATGCCTTCCTTGGCGGACTTTCTACTTGCACGTTAATCCATGGCAAAGGCACCGGGGCCGTGCGCAACGCCGTGCACGCAATATTAAAGCGGCACCCCCACGTAAAAGAGTATCGCTTAGGCAAATACGGAGAGGGTGAAACTGGGGTTACGGTCGTGACGTTAAAATAATAAAGTTCACTTATAATCAAAATAACTCTAGTATCACTCCCCAAATTCCACTACAATCGCGCAGCAAAGCAACTCAACCCCGAAAGGAGAAATAAAATGCTTGATAAAAACCTAGCCCACGATGTGCTAACAGCTGCAATGGCAACAGGCGGCGCTTTTGCAGAAATATTTGTAGAAGAAACCGTCCGCAATGCCATGACACTGATAAACAACGTGGTAGAAAAATCCCGTAGCGGTATAGACTACGGTGTAGGTATACGTATATTCGATGGTACAAACGCCATATACGCCTTCACCAACGACACAAACCGCGACAGCCTGCTGGCCGTGGCCAAAGAAGCTGCCGCCGCAGTAAGAAACCCCCAAAGCGGCAAAGTAAACGGCTTTACCGTACTAGACTTTGCAAAAATAAGCCCAATGGGCATTGCGTATAACACAATCCCACGCAAGCAGATAGTAGACTTGATGAAGCAGGCCGGTAACGCCGCCTATGCCGCAAGTAAAGACATTACACAGATAAGGTCGCATTTCCGCGATACAATATCCAACGTGCTAATCTGCAACACTGAAGGCGTATGGGCAGAAGACACTCGCAACTACACCACCAAATGGATAGAGGCCGTAGCATCCTCTGGAAACGACAAGCAAACCATGTTTAAAAGCAAGGGCGGGCAGATGGGTTTCGAAGCCTACGACGGCCACGACTGGGCTGCATGGGGCCGCGAAGCTGCCGAGGGCGCGGTAAAAATGCTACATGCAAAATACGCCCCAGCCGGTAAATACCCGGTAGTCATATCC
>WQVY01000030.1 GCA_009785605.1 Defluviitaleaceae bacterium
AGTGTATGTACAAGCAGGTGCAGGTGCTGGCTCTTCTTTTTCGTCGGAAGAATATGCTGCTGCGGGCGCGACAATTTTAAGCACAGCCAAGGAAGTTTGGGATACCTGCGATATGATAGTAAAAGTTAAAGAGCCTTTGGAAGATGAGTTTCCGCTAATGAGGGCGGGGCAGATAATATATACCTTCTTGCACCTGGCTGCCGCAAAGCCACTTACACAGGCATTGCTTGCCAGCAAATCCAAAGCCGTAGCATACGAGACCATAGAAGACGCACAAGGCAGCTTACCCCTTCTTAGGCCCATGAGCGAAATCGCAGGCAAGCTAAGCGTACAAGCCGGTGCCCGGTGTCTAGAGAAACCTATGGGTGGCCGCGGCGTACTACTAAGCGGTGCCGTAGGCGTAAAAAAAGCCGAGTGTATTATTATTGGTGCAGGTGTTGTGGGTACAGCCGCCATGAAAATGGCCATAGGGCTGGGTGCAAACGTAACTATTTTTGACAAAAATATGGATAGGCTTGGCTACCTAGACGATGTATTTGGCAGCCGCATCCAGACTATGTATTCCACGCCAACATCTATAGCCGAAGCACTTCCCAATGCAGACTTGGTTATAGGCGCAGTACTAATCCCGGGTGCCAAGGCACCCAAGCTTATAAAGCGCGAGCATTTAAAGCTTATGAAGCCCGGTGCAGTAATTGTAGACGTAGCTGTAGACCAGGGCGGTTGCTGCGAGACTACGACCCCAACCTACCACGACGCACCAACCTTTGTAGTGGACGATATTGTACATTATTGCGTGGCCAATATGCCGGGAGCCGTAAGCCAAACATCTACAATAGCGCTTACCAATGCAACCATAGACCTGGGTGTAAAAATCGCGAACATGGGTCTAGAGGCAGCAATACAACAAGAAGCTGGCCTAAAACCAGGCATAAACTGCTACAACGGGTATCTTACATGCAAAGAAGTTGCAGATGCATTTGGGATGGAGTACACCCCACTGGATACGGTATTATAGTTAGATATTGTATCGTTTGTCACTCACCTTTTAAGCCTGTCTGCATAATATACAGTACAAGCATTACGAAGGGAGGTGAATAAATGACAAAAGGCATTGAATTGTCTGATGGGTTGAATTATGAAGATATCTGTGTTCATACGCAGCAAAAGCCAGACAAAGATTGCGGTGAAAAACACAAGTTGCGCGTTGCCAACGCCACGCTTCAAATAGCGATAGATGTTGACACTGATTTTACTTGCGAATCCAAATAATAGCCCTCTGGCAACAATGTTTATATAAACTATATAAATGATAAAGCCGCCCTGTGATAATTTTCGGGGCGGCTTTAAAAATTGTTTTAAACAACTGCATCCTGCACTATGTAACTGTAAACCGTTTATATGTGCTTTCTTTTAGATATGCATCATACAGTGCCTTGTGCTCAGCTTCTAGCCGCTTTTTGTCCAAGTCCTTGCGCACTACATCTATATAGTGCATTTTGTACTCGCCTACTATCATTGTACTTTCATTGGCGTTTTCCATTACCCCCTTTAACTCCTCTGCTATACTGTCGGCCAGTATTTTGGTTTCTTCTATTAGGCGTTTGTACTCCCTATACTCCTTGATTTTGGACTCTAGCTCTTTCACAACCATACTCCTTACCGTTGATATCACTATAGTATTCGCGGCACAAACTGTGGGTGTATGTACATTGCGCAAAAACTATGGGGCATAATAAGTTTGATGTTTATGATGGCGATGATATAATGGCTGTTCTTGACCGTATGGTTTATGAGAAAACAATAACTAATAGGAGGTATGAGTTACAACATGACAAGACCCATAATACAGGTCAAAAATTTTACTAAGCGGTATGGCAGCTTTGAAGCAGTTAAAAATATAAGCTTCGATGTAGCAGAAGGCAGCATTTTCGCCTTCCTGGGCCCAAACGGTGCCGGCAAAAGCACAACAATAAACACGCTATGTACAATTTTTGAAAAGACAGAAGGCCAGTTGTTAATAGACGGTAAAGATGTAAGCCGCGAGAAAAACGCTGTCCGCCAATCTATAGGCGTAGTTTTCCAAGACAGTACTCTAGACAAGAAAATGACTATCGAAGAAAACCTTAAAATGCACTGTGTCTTTTACAAAGTACCACGCGCGGAAATAGAAGAACGCATCAACTTCGTGCTAGACTTGGTAGATTTAAAAGAATGGCGTAGAAAGCCCGTGTCCGCGCTTTCTGGCGGCATGACACGCCGGGTAGAAATAGCCCGCGGGCTGATACACTACCCAAAGGTACTATTTTTAGACGAGCCAACAACTGGCCTGGACCCTCAAACCCGCAACCACGTTTGGGAGTATGTACTGCGCCTGCAAAAGGAGAAGAACATTACAATCTTCCTTACCACACATTATATGGACGAAGCAGAACATGCAGACGATGTTGCAATAATGGACCATGGCAAAATCATCGCCCATGACTCACCTTTTGGCCTAAAAAAGCAATATACAAAAGACAGGGCCTATATTACAACATCCAACGCACCCAAGTTTGAAGACCTACTAACGCAGCAAGGCCTCAACTTCGAAAAACGCGAACGCTACCACAGGGTGGATGTAGAAGATAACGCAAAATTCCTATATGTATTGTCCGAATGCAGGGTAGACATCACAGATATGGAGCTGCGCAAGGGCACACTAAACGATGTTTTCCTGGATATCACAGGCCGCGAAATACGTGAAGGAGGTAATGCCTAATGGCAGTTATTAAAGCACTATGTATACGCAATCTTAAGGCTTTTTGGCGCAACAAGCCCGCGCTAATTTTTAATATGATACTTCCGTTCTTTTTTATTTTTGTATTTAGCAGTATCTTTGCTGGCGCAATAGCGATGATGCTTGCTGGTATTATTATTGCAACGTCATTTGACTCTGGCCTGCGCGTATCCTCTAGCACTATAGATGATATGACCAGTGGCTTCATGAAAGAAGTGCTAGTTTCGCCGGTTTCGCGTTTTACTATTGCTGTTGGCCAGTTTGTTTCTTCTGCAATTATAGGGTCTGTACAGGGGCTTTTGATTTATATTATTGGCGTAATCATTTTTCCAGACATCCGGCCAAACTCCCCACTTACCGTAATATTGGTTATAGCGTCTATGGCCTTTGTAGGGCTAATATTTGCGGGCTTTGGGCTGCTTTTGGCTTCAAAATCAAAAAATATGCAAACTTTTCAGGCGCTGTCTATGGCTCTTACTATGCCCATGACATTTATTTCTGGGGCGTACATCCCGCTTTTTTCCTTACCGGTACCGTTGCAATGGGTAGGTCGCTTCAACCCCATGACATACGCCGTACACTTTTTTAGAGATGTAGCTATTGTGTCAGGTGACGAAATCATGAAATACACACTGGCCAGGGAACAGGAAGTATTGCAGTTTTGGGGGCTCAATATAACCCCTACTGTATCTGTGCTGATACTAGTTGTTTTTGGCGCTGTGTTTTTATTCTTGTCTACCATGACTTTCACAAGAATCGACTTTTCTAAGATGAACCGCAACATAATGGATGCTGTTGAGATGTGGAGCTAATACGAATCTCAGAAAATCACGTCGACAACCGAGTGGAAAATCGGCGGCTTTAAGCCGTTTTTCGCGATGTGTTGTCGACGATGATTTTCGAGATTCGTATAAATTATAAATCCAAAAAAATACCCCTCCGCTACAATGGCGAAGGGGTATTTTATTGCGTGCACCACACAATAATACATAGGCGTTTGGCTTCTTCTTCTGTAGGGTAACGCAGGTATCCGTTACTGGACAGCCAATACAAGACTGCATACCAAGGCACCAAGACTCCTTTGTGGTAGATGCGCTCCTCTTTTGTGATAAAAGCCGGCAGCTCTTTTTCTATTATTTCTGCATATGCTTCTATATAGTCTACAAAAAGATTTTCTCCTACTTCCTCTACAATTTCGTCCATAAGCTTCATAAGTGAGTTGTATTCTTCTTTATACAAAAACGGGACCAGCAATTTTGGGGTGTTGCCATCTACTTGTACATAACCCATACTTACATATTCTGCTATTGTTTCCTTGTCCATACTTGTAGGCTGCAAGTTATTGCGTATAATCTCTGCAATGCGATAAATCTCATCTATTGTTTGGTCACCCACGCTCCTGCAGTCTACCCCTGCTTCTATGGTTGCACAACCATCCAGCATCATAATACCGCGCCACTGGTTTATGTTTGTTTGCAACCCATGCCCTACAGATAGCTCGCGAAAGCGTACCTCCTTCGGGGTAAACTCCGTTTGCGTAGTAAAATAATGTTCGTCGTAAAGTGTAGCGTTTATCCAAAACTGTGAGCCGTCTTTGCGCTTTGGCGCTTCATTTTTAATTTTCCTTTTGGCTAGTATGTGTGCATTCGAGTTTTTATTTAACCTATCTATCACAATAGGCATAAGTGCCCATAACACAAAATCTTTGTCCAAGTCGCTGCCTATAAATCCAATGTTTTTTATTGCATCATATCGCTTGTCAAAGGCCGTGAAGATTTTCTTGGCATATGGTTTTATGTTGTGGTAATGATACTTTGCAGTTATCATTTTGTGACGCATAGTTGATATAAAAAATGTTGTTGTGTACTTGTTTTTTTCAACTACCTTTAGCAAGTCCATATACACGAGTTCCTGTATATGGCCCTCTATATAGTAAGCAGCAACAGAAAGTGTACGCGCAATTTCTTCTATGGTTAGCGCTTTCCCATAGCATGTCAGGCAAATATTATCCACCAAGCGGTTCCTTCCAATACCACGAAGGCTGTCAAAGCCATGCGGGTTATGGCCATCCAGGCCGCACCGCAGTCTTCTGGGTTCATAATTTGTGTTTTCCATCTCTATCCCCACTTTCAATTTTTTCTTAATCTCCGCCAAGTGCCATCTTACAGTAGAATGCGGAATATCCAGTAACTGCGCAATTTGCGCACCGGTCTTGTTCTCGTAGTAGAAAAGCACCGTGATTTGCCTGTGTATACTGTTCAAATATGCAATTTCTGATTTAAGGCGGCTTATCACCTGCACGGCGGTAACTTCATCCTCTACATTTTGCGAGCTTTTGAGTTTATTTGCCAACTCTACATCAAGGTTGCCCCAATGCCTCTTGTTACGCCGCAGGAAATTTGACCATGTATAGCACGATATGGTGTATACAAATGCATCCATATTTTCTACATCATCACGTTTGCTTAAAGAGTCAAGCAACTCGCATAGTATCTCCTGCGCTAAGTCTTCTGCCTGATGGGTATCCCGGGTCTTGGAATATGCAAAGCCCATAATCTTTTTTATATAGCTTTCTACTATATTGTTGTTTATGTTGATGGTTATCACCGTCCTACGATGTGTTTATTATATAAGTAGCAGTTGTTGGGGTTATGTTGGGATGCTTTATATAGCAATTCCCCCTTTAAACGGTCCCGACCGAGCCGAAAATAGCGGACGCTTCAACGCTTTTTCGGCGACAGACGGGGCCGATTTAAAGGTAATACTAATCTCAAGTAAAATGTAAATTTGCCCAAACGAAAAATCACTGATACCTGATATTTTCTATTTGGGCAAATTCTCAGAATTTATTTGAGATTAGTATAAATTGCTATAGCATTTATTTTGTGTAACAAAAAAACCGCAAACTCTGGTATCAACCAAAGCTTGCGGTTCCAATAATCAAATATTACTTACACTAGTTCCAAAAGCACCATTTCTGCGGCATCTCCGCGCCTGGGTCCCATCTTAATAATACGGGTATAGCCCCCGTTACGCCCCGAATAACGCGGCGCCCACTTATCAAACATAAGTGATGCCATATCCACGGGCTTTGACTCGCTACGCTTCCTGCGGATGCGGCCGTTTGCGTCTGGCTTGGGGGTACTGGTCACAGGATACAATACGCTTAGCATCTTGCGCCTAGCAGCAAGCCTTGTTGGGCTGTCTTTTTTGATATCTTTTTCTACTTCATTGTACTGTGTTACTTTACGACCGTTTTCTTCAACCTTTATACGCTTGCCGTCTCTGTCTTTCTGCGGCACTTTAGCGGTTACGGTTACGGTTGTAAAATTATCTTTTTCTTTAACAGCTAAAGTTATAAGCTTTTCAGCAATGCGGCGCACTTCTTTTGCACGCGTCTCCGTGGTTTGAATCTTACCATGATACAAAAGCTGAGTAGCAAGGTTGCGAAGCATCGCTTTCCGCTGACTGGATGTCCGTCCTAATTTCCTGTAGCCGGGCATATTAACCTCTCCTTTATTGCAGTTTCGCTTTTATTCCTCAGACTGTGTAAGGGCCAAACCCAATTCAGCCATCTTATTTAAGACTTCCTCCAAGGACTTACGCCCTAGGTTGCGCACTTTCATCATATCTTCTTCTGTCTTGTTGGCTAAATCCTCAACGGAATTAATACCAGCACGCTTTAAGCAGTTATATGAACGCACCGAAAGGTCAAGCTCCTCGATGCTCATCTCCATCATCTTCTCGCGTTGGGTTTCTTCCCTATCTTGAGCCACTTCGGAGCTGTCTAGCCTATCAGACAAGTCCACGAAGATGCTGTAATGATCCGTTAATATACGTGCACCCATGCAAAGCGCTTCGCTTGGGGTCATTGTGCCATTGGTAGCAACTTCTATAGTTAGTTTATCAAAGTCTGTAACATCGCCTACACGCGTTGGGTCAATATTAAAATTGACTTTGCGCACAGGCGTATAAATAGAATCTATGGGTATCAAGCCAATCGCATGGTCGGCACTTTTATTTTTATCGGCACCAACATAGCCCTGCCCCTTTGTGACGGTCATCTCTACATAAAGCTTTGCATCACTGCCATCCAAAGTGGCAATTACTAACTCCGGGTTCATGGCTTCAATGTCCGCGTCAAACTTAATATCCCCGGCTGTGACAACGCCGGTCCCATTGGCTTCTATCACGGCGGTTTTTGGATCATTTCCATCTCCGCTATGTTTAAGAGCCAAGTTTTTAATATTTAATACTATCTCCGTAACATCTTCTTTGACGCCAGGGAGGTGGCTAAACTCATGCAATACCCCATCTACACGGATATTGCTAACAGCCGCACCAGGCAGGCTAGAGAGTAATACGCGCCTTAGTGAGTTTCCTAACGTGGTGCCAAAGCCACGAGGCAAATGGTCGATTGAAAACCGGCCATAATTATTATTCTTGGCTTCCAAAATTTCGATACGAGGTTTTTCAAGATCCAGCACGCTTCTGCTAACCTCCTTATATAAACACAAATATTATTTAGAGTACAATTCTACAATAAGTGTCTCACGTACATCTGTCGTGATCTGCTCACGTGTAGGCACAGCATTAACAACGCCTTTAAGCTCAGCTTGGTCGCTAGATAGCCACTCGGGGATAGCACGCCTGTCGGTTACAGCCAAGATCTCTTTAAAGCGGTCTAAGCTACGAGACTTGTCCCTAACTTGAATCACATCGCCTACTCTTACTTGGTACGATGGTATGTTTACCTTCTTGCCGTTTACAGTAATAAGATTATGCCTTACTACCTGGCGTGCCTCTGTACGGGAACGCCCAAGGCCCATACGATAAACAACATTGTCCAGCCGTAATTCCAAAAGCTTAAGCAAGTTTTCACCGGTTATACCTTTTATACGGTCGGCTTCTTCAAAGTACATACGGAATTGCTTCTCTAGCACACCATAAATCCTTTTTGCTTTTTGCTTCTCTCTTAATTGTTGCCCATATTCGGAAAGTTTTTTCCTAGAAGTGCCATGTTGGCCGGGCGCGGTGGGGCGCTTGCTTACCGGGCAGGAATTTTTTGCGCATTTCTCGCCTTTAAGGAACAGCTTTTCGCCTTCTCTACGGCAGAGTCTACAAACAGGCCCTATATATCTTGCCATATTCTTCCTCCTAAATCAACCTTTTACAAAAAGAAATTAGACACGACGGCGCTTTGGTGGTCTACAACCGTTATGAGGTACTGGGGTTACATCTTTTATAAGCGTTACTTCAAGACCCGCAGCTTGCAAAGCACGGATAGCTGCCTCTCTTCCACTACCTGGGCCATTGACATACACTTCCACCATTTTTAGGCCATATTCCTTTGCTGCACCGGCGGCGGTATCTGCTGCCATCTGGGCTGCATATGGTGTAGACTTACGGCTACCCCTAAAACCCAACTGCCCGGCAGAAGCCCAACTAAGGGCATTACCCACTGCATCAGTTATAGTAACAATAGTATTGTTAAAGGATGATTGAATATGAACCTGGCCGCGATCTACAAACTTTCTGTCGCGCCTTCTGCGGGTTGCCGCCCGCCTAACAGCTTTTTTTGGCATATTATCCTCCTAGTTAGTAAATTTATGACCACGATGTATCGCGCAGTTTATGCACAAAGCTTACGTAGTAATAAGTTTACGGTTTTTGCCAATGGCAAAAAAACTTCATTAACTATTACTTTTTCTTGTTAGCAACCGTCCTGGCCTTGCCCTTACGGGTACGGGCATTGGTACGGGTGCGTTGGCCTCTTACTGGAAGGCTTCTGCGGTGACGGATACCACGGTAACATCCGATTTCCACCAGACGCTTGATGTTAAGAGCTACCTCACGGCGCAAGTCACCCTCCACCATTTGGCTGCTCTCAATTGTGCTACGGATACGCGATACCTCATCATCGGTTAAATCGCGCACACGGGTATCCAGGTTGATGCCGGCTTCGTTCAATATACGAATCGAACTTGAACGGCCAATCCCGAAAATATAGGTCAGGCCGATTTCGACCCGTTTCTCTCTAGGCAAGTCAACGCCTGCAATACGTGCCATACATGTTCCTCCTGACTATCCCTGTCTTTGCTTATGTCTGGGATTTTCGCAAATAACCCTTACCGCACCACGGCGGCGGATTATCTTGCATTTTTCGCAAATCGGTTTTACCGATGGTCTAACTTTCATAGCTCAACACCTCACCTAGTAAACTTATCTTGGCGATATTTATACCAAAACAAATTTGCGGTTTTTGCCGAAGGCAAAAAAGTTTTAATATCTAATACTTATTTATCGCGCCATACAATCCGGCCTTTTGTCAAATCATATGGTGACATTTCTATTAGAACCTTGTCCCCGGGTATGATGCGGATGAAGTTCATCCTTAACTTGCCGGATATGTGTGCAAGAATGGTATGTCCATTTTCCAGTTGTACCTGGAATGTAGCATTTGGTAGTTTTTCTATTACTTTACCTTCTACCTCAATTACGTCGTCCTTTGACAATGCGGCCTACCTCCCTTTTGAGACGTCTTGTTTGAAGCTTAATTTCAAACAAAACGGCTATACCATGCTGTCGAATTTAGCTAAATGCTTACGAATATCCGCATCCTGTAATGCACGCCCACACGGCGGCACTAAGTCTACGATACTTTTTGTTATTTGTATGTGTTTAGCTTTTTTCTTCTTTGGCTTCTCTAGAAGACGCAACTTACCGTCTACTAGATACACGTATTCACCGTCGCAATTTACTGCTATGACTATCATTGCCCTTCCGCTATCGCGCCCCTGCCGGGAGAAAACTATTTGTCCTGGGGTCATAGTGTTAATACTTCGGGCTCGCCGGTGGTTATCAGTATGGTATTTTCGTAGTGGGCAGAATATTTACCGTCTTGGGTAACAACTGTCCATGTGTCGTCCAGCATTAATAATTCATGGCCTCCCAGGTTAATCATAGGCTCTATGGCCAACGTCATACCACGTGAAAGCCGTGGACCACGGTTTTTCTGCCTGTAATGAGGGATTTGTGGGTCCTCATGCAACTGTCGCCCTATCCCATGCCCGCACCATTCGCGCACGACAGAGAAACCACGACTTGTCACATAATCATCTATAGCGGCAGAAATCTCATGAAGATGATGACCCTGTTTTGCATAGCGTATTCCCTCAAAAAAACTTTCTTGGGTAACATCCATCAGCCGCTTGTGCTCTGGAGATATAACCCCTACTGCATGTGTGCGTGCGGCATCACCATGAAAGCGTTTGAAGCATACGCCAATGTCAACACTAACAATATCGCCGCTTTTTAGGCGCGTTAAACCCGGTATCCCATGAATTACCTGCTCGTTAATAGAGGTGCAAATCGCCGCAGGGAAGCCGCGGTATCCTAGGAAAGTTGGTGTAGCTCCTTGTCCCCGGATGTAGTCCTCAGCGATTTTATTCAGTTCTATTGTTGTTATACCTGGTTTGATATAAGAGGCTAACAACTCGTGGGTCTTTGCGCATATATGACTAGCAGTACGCATTAGCGCAACTTGCGAATCATTCTTTATAAAAATCCCCATGCACTAAATCCTAAGCCTAGCTTAAGAAGCCTTTGTAATGACGCATGAGTAGTTGTGACTCCAGTTGCTTAATGAACTCAAGGGCTACACCTATAACAATTAGCAGTGTTGTGCCGCCAAAACCAACAGGTATGCCAGTTATCATGTCAAGGAGTATAGGAGTCAATGCAATTAATGAATAAAACACCGAGCCAATCCAACTTAACCTTTTTACAGTTACTTGAATAAACTCGCTTGTTGGCTTACCTGGGCGTATGCCAGGGATAAACCCACCGTTTTTCTTCATGTTTTCGGCCATTTCCACCGGGTTAACAGCGAAAGATGTATAGAAATGTGTAAATACGAATATCAAAATTACATATACAATCATACCTATTGGATGCGCATGCGGCCCACTAATTTGCAAGAATCCAGTCTGTCCAAACCACCTGTCAAGCCAACTTGGCATCTGTCCTGGTAAGAACGACATCATCTGCATAGGGAACTGCATCAGCGATACCGCAAATATGATAGAAAGTACGCCAGCAATGTTAACCTTTAGCGGAATGTACGAGCTCTGGTTACCGAACATAGCGCGCCCACCAGCAGCACCTTTAGAGTACTGCACAGGTATACGCCGCTCGCCTTCGTGTACAGCCACAACAAGCGCTATAACCACAGCGAAAACAGCAAGTATAATTATTAGCAAACCAACGTTTACAAACATGTTGCGCTCTGCATCTGTTGCCATCTCCCATAGCATCATTATGCCTATGGGCAACTGTGACAAGATATTGGCAAAAATCAAGAATGATGCGCCGTTACCGATACCCTTCTCTGTAAGTAGCTCTGCAAGCCACATTATGAAAATTGTACCTGTTACCATTGCCATTACTGCTACAACATACACTAGCATATTAGGGTATCTAAAGAGATTTATCCCAGAGCCATGAAAATTCCTGTATGAGAAAACCATAGCAGATGCTTGCAATGTAGCCAATGCAACAGACAAATAACGTGTTATTTGCCCAACTTTTTTACGACCGTCTTCGCCGTCTTTTTGCATTTCTTTTAACTGTGGGATAGCGTACGTTAAAAGCTGCATTATAATGCTGGCCGTAATGTACGGTGCTATACCCATTGCAAAAAGTGAAGCAATGCCGCCACCAGTAATCATCTGGAAAAGAGTTTGGGTGATGTCGAAATGCCCTGGATAACGTGCCCAATTAAGGGTTTCTAATTCAATACCCGGAAGCGGAATGGCAGAACCCAATCTGTAAATGAGTAGCAGCAAGAAAATAAACAATAACTTTGTACGGATATCATTTACACGCCAGGCATTGATAAATATCTTAAACAACTAGACCACCTCTGCTTTACCGCCCAATGCTTCGATTTTCTCGGCGGCGGTTTTGCTGTAATGGTTGACCTTGACTGTTAGCTTCTTTTCTAAGTCGCCGTTTCCAAGAATCTTAACGCCGTCTCTTGGGTTTGAAACCAAGCCTTTTTGCTTTAGAGCGGCAATGTCAACAACAGCACCATCATCAAATACGTTGAGTAAAGCGACGTTAATCGCGATAATTTCCTTAGAATTGCGGCATTTAAAGCCTCTCTTGGGCAGACGCCTATAAAGTGGCATTTGTCCGCCTTCGAATCCTACTTTTCCGCCACTGCCTGACCGTGATTTTTGACCTTTGTGGCCGCGTCCTGCAGTTTTTCCGTTACCGGAACCATGGCCCCGACCGCGACGCCAATCTTTTGTTGTTGCGCCTTCGGCAGGTTTAAGTTCGCCTAGTTTCATAGGAATCTCCATTCAATAAGTTTTTGCACACCGCTTTATGCTTTTACTTCTTCAACCTTTAACAGATGACGCACTTGGTGAACCATACCGCGTATCGCTGGGTTGTCTTTGTGTGTTATGGTGGAATTTAACTTCCTTAACCCTAGGGCCGCCACTGTCAACTTGTGCTTTGGCTTTACGCCAATTGTTGAGCGGACCAATGTTATTTGTAATTCGTTCATGTTCTAGCCCTCCAGAATCTCTTGGATGGTCTTACCTCTTAAACGTGCTACTTCGGAAGGGGTCTTCATACGCTTTAACCCTTCCAGTGTGGCTTTTACCACGTTGTGTTTATTGTTAGAACCAATTGACTTGGTTACGATATTACGGATACCTGCAAGTTCAAGCACTGCACGCATCGCACCGCCAGCTATTACACCCGTACCCTCTGGAGCAGGGCGCATTAGTACTTTTGCAGCACCAAACTGGCCTAGTATTTCGTGGTAAAGGCTGTCGTTGTCGTTTTTCTCTAGAAGAATCATGTTCTTCTTGGCATCTTCGCGGCCTTTACGGATGGCTTCGGGGATTTCGTTAGCTTTGCCTAAGCCTGCGCCTACGCTGCCGTTTTCATCGCCTACAATTACTAAGGCTGCAAAACGGAAGGTACGGCCCCCTTTTACTACTTTTGTTACGCGGTTTATAGCTACTACGCGATCCTTTAAATCTAAGGCGTTTGCGTCTACTTTGTTCATAGGAAATCTCCTTTAAGCCTAAAACTGTAATCCAGCTTCCCTGGCCGCATCGGCCAGTGCCTTGACTTTTCCGTGATAAAGATATCCGCCACGGTCAAAGACTATTGTATCAATGCCCAAATCTTTGGCTTTTTTGGCAACTTCCGTCCCTACTGCCTTTGCGGCTTCTAGGTTGGATGATGATGCCAGCTTTGAATCTTTAAAAGCCAATGTTGCTGTGGAAGCACTGGTTAGTGTACGCCTGGCATCGTCGTCGATTATTTGCGCGTAAATATGCTTGTTGGACTTGAATACGGACAGGCGTGGGCGCTTGGCCGTACCAGCTAAGTTGCGCCTAAGCTTAAAATGCCTTTTCCGGCGCGCTAGGGTGCGGGATGGTTTATTAATCATTGCCTCTCACCTACCGTTTCTATTTCTTACCGGCTTTACCGGCTTTACGCCTTATGCGCTCGGTTTCGTATTTTACACCTTTGCCTTTGTACGGCTCGGGTGGGCGCTTGGCACGGATATTAGCGGCGTGTTGGCCTACTTTTTCCTTGTCAATGCCTGAGACGGTGATTTTTGTATTGCCATCTACCGTAGCTGTGATGCCTTCGGGGTCAGGCATAACTATTGGATGGGAATAACCCAATGTTAGTGTAAGCTTGTTGCCGTCTTTGGCTGCGCGGTAACCGGTGCCGTTTATCTCAAGCTTTTTTTCGTAGCCTTGGGTTACACCCACTACCATATTGTTTATAAGGGTACGGGTAAGGCCATGCAAAGCTTTAAAGCGTTTTAAGTCATTGGGGCGTTCTATTGTTAATTGCCCGTTTTCTTGTGCGATGTTCATGTCTGAAGAAAGTTTTCTTGTTAGCTTACCCTTTGGGCCTTCTACTGTTAGTAGATTACCGTCTTCCAGGTTGATTTTTACACCTGCAGGTATGGCTATTGGAAGCTTGCCGATTCTTGACATGTTCTGCACCTCCTTCGATTTATATGGGTCTGATTAGCGTCTACCAAACAAATGCCAATACTTCGCCGCCTATACCTAGTTTGCGAGCTTCCCTGTCTGTGACGATACCTTTGTTTGTAGAAACAATGGCAACGCCCAGCCCGTTAAGCACTTTTGGCAAGTCTTCGCAGTTGGCATAGACTCTAAGGCCTGGTTTTGAGATGCGTTTTAAACCGCCAATAACTTTATCGTTTTTGCTGCGGCCATACTTTAGGGTGACGCGCATGGTTTGCTTTACGCCGTCTTTTATAATTTCATAACCTTTGACATAGCCTTCCTTTGCCAGTATCTGGGCAATGGCCACCTTCATCTTGGAAGATGGGATGTCCACGGTTGAATGTCTAGCCATGTTAGCGTTACGAATCCTGGTGAGCATATCCGCTATGGGGTCGGACAACATTAGCGCTCCTCCTTCATGTTAAAGCTTGTTGAATACATACCGGTGCAGTTTATGCCAACGGCATTATTAGATAAGGTTTACCAACTTGCCTTGCGCACACCGGGGATGTGGCCTTTATAAGCCAGTTCGCGGAAGCATATACGGCATATACCATACTTGCGCAAGTTTGCATGAGGACGGCCACAAATATTGCAGCGCCTGTATGCTCTTGTTGAGAACTTTGGTTTGCGTTGTGCTTTTAGTATCAGTGCCTTCTTTGCCATATTAACCTCCTATTGCCCCGCTCTTATGAAGGGCATACCGAACTGGGTAAGAAGCTCGCGGGCTTCTTCGTCGGTTTGGGCTGTCGTGACTATTACCACTTCCATACCCCTTAGCTTGTCAATTTGGTCATATGATATCTCTGGGAAGATTAGCTGTTCTTTTATCCCTAGAGTATAGTTTCCACGCCCGTCAAAAGAGTCAGGGCTTACGCCGCGAAAGTCTCTTACGCGAGGGAGAGCTACGTTTATCAGACGGTCAACAAAGCTGTACATTTTTGACCCTCTTAGGGTCACTTTACAGCCTACGGGCATCCCGGCCCTTAGCTTAAAGGCAGAGATGGACTTTTTGGCCTTGGTAACTATAGGCTTTTGGCCGGTGATTATCGCAAGGTCGTTTGTGGCATGCTCTATTACTTTGGCGTTTTCTTTTGCTTCGCCGATACCAATATTAACTACTACCTTCTCGATCTTGGGAACTGCCATTTTGTTTTTATATCCGAACTTGGTCATCATTGCTTCGATGATTTCGCTGTCGTATATACCTCTTAGCCGACTCATGGGCTTCCTCCTTGATGCTATTTACAGGGTGCGATTCCATCCGCACTACGCGTGTTGACTTGCTGTTACGCCCTTATAGCAGTTAGGGCGGCCTTTGCCGTCCGTTGTGTTGCGTATATTAGTCTATTATTTCGCCGGTGGTTTTTGCGAAACGCTTCTTGGTAACTACGCGCTTCTGCTTGCCGTCTACTTCTTTTACTTCTTCAGTCACTTTGTAGCCTAGGCGGGTTGGCTTGCCTTTGTGGAGGTACATAACATTAGAAAGATGAAGAGGAGCCTCCACACGGGTAATACCGCCGGACTGGTTTGCGCGGTTGGGCTTTTGATGCTTTGTTTGCAGGTTAAGCCCTTCTATAATTACACGGTTTTTTTCACGGTCTATTTTGAGGATTTTGCCTGTACGGCCTACTTCCTTACCCGCTATAACCTGTACCATATCTTCGCGCTTTAGTTTTACGTTTGTTTTAGGGGTTGCTTTCATAGCTAAACTCATGCCTCCTCTATAGCACTTCCGGGGCTAGTGAAATTATACGGGAGAATTGCTTATCCCTTAGTTCCCTGGCCACGGGGCCAAAGATACGTGTACCTCTTGGGGTCATGTCCTCTTTGATGATAACGCATGCGTTTTCGTCGAAACGGATGGATGAACCATCTGGGCGGCTCAAGCCTTTGACCGTACGCACTATTACGGCACGCACTACCTCGCCTTTTTTTACAACGCCACCTGGGTTAGCATCTTTCACTGTGGCGACTATAATGTCGCCTACATTGCCATAGCGGCGCTTACTTCCACCAAGCACACGTATACACAAAAGCTCTTTTGCGCCTGAATTGTCGGCGGATTTTAGCCTTGTCTCTTGTTGAATCATTACAATTGCCTCCTGTCGCGCCATCAAAGGGCGTTTTCGCCTTCTTTTTACAAATAAGCTTTGCTTGTTTGTATACCCGGGCGGAAAATTGCTTACTTCGCCTTCTCGATGATGGAAACCAACCGCCAACGCTTATCTTTGGACAGTGGGCGCGTTTCCATGACTCTTACCCTGTCGCCTATGGCGCATGTATTTGCTTCGTCATGGGCTTTTAGTTTATAAGTGCGCTTTACTATTTTTCCTATCACCGGATGCTTGACGCGGTTTTCTACTGCTACCACTATGGTTTTATCCATTTTGTCGCTTATTACCCGGCCAATGCGGGTCTTGCGCAGGTTCCGCTCATTAGTTTGTTCTGGATTTTGCACCGTGTTGCCTCCCTTTCACATTTCTAATGAGGGCACCGCCCTCAAACTCCCTCATATGCCGGCTAGGCCCAGCTACGCTACGGCGACTATGCCGCCCGGCGGTACCTTACGGCACTAAGATGTGGCCGCCCTCTTACGCGCTGCTCTTGAAGGGGTTTTTGTTCCTGTCCCTTTTATGCGCTGTGTAATTACGGTTTGTATGCGTGCGATATTTTTACGCACTTCGTTTATACGGGCGGTGTTATCCAATTGATTAGTCGCATTTTGGAACCGTAGGTTGAATAGCTCTTTCTTTGTGTTAACTAGTTCTAAGTTCAATTCTTCTACGGTTTTATCGTTAAGGGATGCTAGGTATTTCTTTGATTTCACGACCTCAGCCTCCTTTGGTTTTATTGCGCTTCGGCTTGTGCTTGAGCTTCTGCTTCGGCTACTTGCTCCGCTTTGGTTACGATTTTGCATTTGATTGGGAGCTTGTAGGATGCCAGTTTTAGTGCACGGCGTGACAATGCTTCGTCTGCACCTGATATCTCGAACATTACACGGCCAGGCTTTACCACAGCTACCCAGTACTCTGGGGAGCCTTTACCGCTACCCATACGAGTCTCGGCTGGCTTTGATGTGACTGGCTTGTCGGGGAAAATCTTAATCCATACTTTACCACCGCGGCGCATTGTACGGTTTAGAACTATACGCGCCGACTCTATCTGGTTGGAGGTTATCCATGTTGGCTCCATAGCCACTAGGCCATAATCGCCGTAGGTGATGTTATTGCCTCGGAGAGCCTTGCCTGTCATTCTGCCGCGGAACTGCTTGCGTCTTTTTACCCTTTTTGGCATTAGCATAGTCGTTTCCTCCTTCCCTTGGTTCCCTTCTGCCTCTTGGTTGGGGCTGTCCGGGGATGACTTCGCCTTTGTAGAGCCACACTTTTACACCCAGTTTACCGTAGGTGGTTTTGGCTTCGGCAAAGCCGTAATCTATATCTGCACGCAATGTTTGCAGGGGGATTGTGCCTTCGTGGTAACTTTCCGTACGGGCAATGTCTGCGCCGCCTAAACGGCCAGATACCGCGGTTTTGATACCTCTTGCGCCCATTTTTATTGTACGACTCATTGCTTGGCGCATGGCACGGCGGAATGTCACACGGTT
This sequence comes from Defluviitaleaceae bacterium, assembly GCA_009785605.1. Taxonomy (GTDB): domain Bacteria; phylum Bacillota; class Clostridia; order Lachnospirales; family WQUN01; genus WRAN01. Next base: position 17,459 of record WQVY01000030.1, read on the forward strand.
TTCTAGTTGAAGTGCGATATCTTCGGCCACAAGTTGTGCGTCAAGCTCTTTGCGCTTGATTTCGACTATATTAACGTCTACTTTGCGCTCACTTGGGGCTACACCTATGAGCTTTTGCAGCTCTGCGGTTAAATCCTGTATCGCTTGACCGCTACGCCCGATAATTATGCCAGGGCTTGCGGTATGGATGGTGATTTTTACCCTATCGGTAGTGCGTTGGATTTTTATGCGCGATACCTGGGCTTTGTACAGCTTGGTTTTTAGATGGGTGCGGATTACATGGTCTTCTAACAAGAACTTTGCAAAATCTTTTTCCGCATACCAGACGGAATCCCATTCTTTGTTTATACCAAGTCTTAGACCGTGGGGGTTAACTTTTTGGCCCATGGATTCACCTCTCGTTTAAGATAATCGTGATATGGCTCATCTTTTTGTTTATCCTGTATGCCCGGCCTTTGGCCCGGGGTTGGATACGCTTTAAAGTAGGCCCTTGGTTTGCGATTACTTCTTCCACAAACAGATCAGACTGGTCCAACCCTTGGTTTGCTTCTGCGTTGGCGGCGGCGGACTTTAGTACTTTGGCTATCAAGTATGCACCATATCTTGGCGAATAGTTGAGGATTGCCGCAGCTTCGGCCACACCTTTGCCTTTGATTTGTTCTAGCACGATACGTGCCTTGCGGTCGGATATACGTGCAAATTTATGATGAGCGTGAGGACGGGTTTCTTTGTTTTCCTCGTTACGCTTTTTCTTAATCTGGCTTCTATGCCCTTTTGCCATAGTCAGCTCCTCCTATAGTCGCTTGTCTAAAATAGCCATAGTCAAACAACTTATTTTACGCGGCTGCGCTTCTCTGCGTCTTTGCCGTGGCCGCGATACGTGCGGGTTAGTGCAAACTCACCCAGTTTATGCCCTACCATGTCCTCTGTGATGTATACAGGCACATGCTTGCGGCCATCGTGTACGGCTATCGTGTGGCCAATCATGTCAGGGAATATGGTGGAACGGCGTGACCAAGTTTTAATTACTTGCTTGTTGGACTCTTGGTTCATCGCATCTACTTTTTTCATCAGATGGTCGTCTACAAACGGCCCTTTTTTTAGCGATCTGCCCATGAAATTGTGCCTCCTACTTGCTACCGCGCTTGCGAACGATATATTTATTACTGTGTTTGTTCTTTTTACGGGTCTTGTAGCCTAGTGCCGGCTTACCCCAAGGTGTAGAAGGAGCCGGGCGGCCAATGGGTGCACGGCCTTCGCCACCACCATGGGGGTGGTCGTTGGGGTTCATGACCGAGCCGCGAACTGTTGGGCGGATGCCCATGTGGCGTTTCTTACCTGCTTTACCAATGTTGATTAGCTCATTGTCCAGGTTGCCAATTTGGCCGATTGTTGCGCGACAGTTTACCGGAACCAAGCGCATCTCGCTGGATGGAAGGCGTACTGTTGCGTATTTATCGTCTTTTGCCATAAGCTGTGCTACGTTTCCTGCCGAGCGGACTAACTGGCCACCGCGACCGGGTTTCATTTCGATATTGTGAATTTCTGTGCCAACCGGGATGGATTTCATTGGGAGTGCGTTGCCTACTTTTACCTCGGCTTCGTCCCCGCTCATGAGTGTTTCGCCCACTTTTAGGCCATTGGGAGCTAAGATGTAGCTCTTTTCCCCGTCGGCATAAAACAGGAGCGCGATGTTTGCGGTACGGTTGGGGTCATATTCTATTGCGGCTACCCTGGCGGGCACGCCGTCCTTAAGGCGCTTAAAATCTATGATGCGGTATTTCTTCTTGGCCCCGCCACCCCTATGCCGGACGGTGATTTTGCCTTGACCATTCCTACCAGAATGTTTCTTAAGGTGGACAGTCAGGCTCTTTTCCGGCGTGGACTTTGTGATTTCGGCAAAGTCGGAAACCGTCATCTGCCTTTGAGAGGGGGTTAAGGGTCTATAACGCTTAATGCCCATTATGATTGCTCCTTTATACACATCGTTTTTGGAACGAAACATCTTTTAAACAAAAAAATGATGTTTTGTGACTTTATAGACCTTCGAATAAATCTATGGCGTTGCTGCCCGGAGCCAGTGTTACCAGCGCTTTCTTGCGCTTTACAGTACGGCCAGGCCTAAAGCCTTGTTGTTGGGAACGGCGATGCCTTTTTTTGGGGTGAGTTGCCAGTGTGTTTACCCTTGCAACTTTTGTACCGGCGAACAATTTTTCTACAGCTTCCTTGATTTGGGTCTTTGTTGCTTTTGGGTGTACATAGAAAGAGTAGCATTGGTTTTCTAGTAGTTCCATGCTTTTTTCTGTCATCAAGGGCTTTAGGATAATGTCGTAGTATTTAAGGTCGGCCATTATACGTACACCTCCTGCATCTTTTCTACAGCTTCTTTTGTGACAACAAAAGAATCGTGCTTTAGGATATCGTATACATTGATGGTATTTACTGCGGCGGTCTTAATTGTTGGGATATTGCGAGCAGAAAGGATTGCGTTTTTGTTGCTTCCTTCCATCACAAACAGTGCGTTACCCAACTCCAACTTGCTACATACATCTACCATGGATTTTGTCTTAATTTCTGGCAGGTCCATGTTTTCTAACACTACCAGTTTGCCTTGGTTGACTTTGTCGGAAAGTGCAGATTTTAGTGCCAGCCTTTTTTGCTTCTTGTTGAGCCTTACGCTAAAGTCACGTGGCTTGGGTGCAAATGCCACACCACCGCCTGTCCAAATTGGGGAGCGGATTGTACCGTGACGTGCGCGCCCGGTTCCTTTTTGGCGCCATGGCTTGCGGCCACCACCCCGGACTTCTGACCTTGTTTTGGCAGACTTTGTGCCTTGGCGCTGGTTGGCCAAGTACTGCACGACCGCCATATGCACTGCGTGCTGGTTAACTTCTATACCGAATAGGGAGTCACATAGGTCCATACTTCCGACCGTTTCGCCCTTAAGGTTTTTTATTGGTACTGTTGCCATATGATTCACTCCTTTGAGATGGGGGCCACCCCCCGCTTACTTCCTCATGCGTGGCAATGTCCGCGCCCCGCGCTGAGCGGTAAGGCCTTACTGTTTTACTGTGTTTTTGACCATTACCAGCGCGCCTTTTATACCTGGGACCGCGCCTTTGATTAGAAGTAAGTTCTTTTCTGGGTCTGCACTTACTACTTCAAGATTTTGGATAGAAACTTTTACTGCACCCATGTGGCCTGGCAACTTCTTGCCTTTGCGAACGCGGCCAGGAGTTGTGCCTGCGCCCAAGGAGCCTGGGCCGCGGTGGTACTTAGAACCATGTGTCATGGGGCCGCGGGTCTGGCCATGGCGCTTGATTGCGCCCTGGAAGCCCTTACCCTTGGATGTGCCGCTTACGTCTACCAAGTCGCCTGGGGCGAAAACGTCTGCTTTTATTTCTGTGCCTACTTCGTATTGGTCGCAATCTTCGAGCCTAAACTCTTTTAGGAAGCGGCGGGGAGATTGGCCTTTTACGTTGGCTTCGTAGTGGCCCTTGTTAGGCTTGTTTACATGCTTAGCCTTGATGTCCTCGAATCCTACTTGGATGGCGGCATAGCCGTCCTTCTCTTGGGTTTTGCGTTGTACGACTAGGCACGGGCCTGCCTCTAGCACTGTTACGGGAACTAGTGTGCCGTCTGGTGCGAATACTTGAGTCATGCCCAACTTTTTCGCAAGAATAGCCTTTTTCATTTATAGTCACTTCCTTAGCTAGTTAGTGAATTTTTATATGATGTTTGGTTACTTTACTTCTACTTTGATGTCCACGCCCTCTGGCAAGTCTAGGCGGCCTAGCGCGTCTGCTGTCTTGGGGGTGGAAGCATGAATGTCGATTAGGCGCTTATGTGTGCGCATTTCGAACTGCTCGCGAGAATCTTTGTACTTATGAACGGCCCTAAGAATTGTTACTACCTCTTTCCTGGTAGGCAGAGGGATTGGGCCAGATACGCGCGCACCTGTGCGCTTGGCTGTATCTATGATTTGAGTTACAGACTGGTCTACTAATTTGTGGTCGTAGCCTTTTACGTTGATGCGGATGACTTGGTTTTGCATGGGGTCCCTCCATATAACATACAGTTGATTGTGACATTTTTGCGGAGCTATACGCTACCGGGCGTGTCATTGATTTAGTCATAGAGATGCGTGGAGACTTGTAAATAGTCAACGGACGGTATTAAAACATAGGTTAGATGGTAAGTCAAGAGGGTTTGTGGCGGATTTATGGTTTTTTAGTAAAATTTCTTTTGCGTGAGTGAATATTGCTATATTTTATCACATATGCGACCTTATGCAAACGTGACAAATGTGTTAAAATCCAATGCTGATATATTACAGTAGCAAAAATTTGAGGAGGGATTTATATGAAAGGAAAGATTGCAGGGGGCGTCACTGCCCTTGTATGGGTGGCTTTATGGTCCTGGCTTGGATGGTGGCGGTTTAATATCCCCGTTACTATTGGCGGGTTTGGGCCGTTTATTTATTGGGGGGTTTTTAACCTTGGCGGCGGGATAGCCCTTTACTGCATAGGCATGGAGGGTGATTATCACAACAAGGCAAAGCTTAACGCGCCGGGTAGTGGCAATGGCGCTAAAGCCATTTCTATTTTTGTATTGTTGGTTGTGCTGTTTATCATTGGCGGCGGCCTTTCTGGCAGCGCTATGTTTAGGGCCAGGCCGCTTGCCAACCAGATATATGTCTCGGAGGCTGTCCCTTTCCAAGCAGACGATTTGCCAGCTTTTGACCCAACACAGATACCATGGGTTGATGCAGCATACGCACGCGTCTTGGGTGACCAGCGCCTGGGCGAGTTGGGCGCAATAGGTGCAGAAGTGCGCATAGGCACATATGTACGACAGTTGGTTAATGGGCAGCTATTTTATGTCGCGCCCATATTGCATGATGGGTTTCTTCGCTGGAACGCAAACAGGCTTGGCACACCGGGCTATATTATGGTATCCATGACAGACGACCGCGACGTACGCCTTGTGACAGACAACCGGATACGCATACAGCCCAGCGGGCATGCCGCCTTTGGCGACAAATTAGAGCGCATAGTACATAACGCAGCCCCTACTGCGTTGCGTTTTAATCCTATATTCTTGATATGTGATGACTTGCTCCCCCACTGGGTTGTGCCAATACGTGTAAACAGGGTAGGCCTATGGGGAGGGCGTGACGTTGACGGCATTATTATTGTTAATGCGACAACGGGTGCAGTCAGCCGTTATGGGTTGGATAATGTACCGTACTGGGTTGACATTGTACATCCCATAGATGTTGTAGAACGCCAGCTTAGCAACTGGGGTACCCTTAGGGGCGGCTGGGTTAACTCATGGGCCGGGCGGCGTGGTTTGATCCAACTAGAAGATGGCAATGCCATTGTATACCACCAAGGATATGCGTATCTGTTTGACGCGCTAACCGCCGCAGGTGGCAACGACGAAAGCACGATAGGCTTTATACTAACCAACCTTAGAACCAAAGAAACAAGGCATTTTAGCCTCACCGGCGCGACAGAGCGCGCAGCAATGCTAAGCGCACAAGGCGACCCGCGTGTTGCTGCGCAAAGATATAGGGCAACCTTCCCGCTGCCGGTTATGATTGAAGGACAAGTAGCGTACTTTATGGCGCTTACAGACCCCAATAGCAATATCGCACAGGCATTTGCGCTGGTTAACGTCCAAAGACACCAGATTGTAGGCATAGGCAACACTCCACGCGCAGCCGAGTCTGATTATAGGATGAGACTTCACGCAACCGGTGCGGGTGGCTTACACACGCCTACGGCCAACCTGCTAGAAATAGAAGGGGAAGTTGTACGGTGGGGGCAATACAGCAGCGGTGGCAACACATTCTTTACTTTTATGGTATCTGGACACGAAGACAGGTTGTTCCGCACCGATACCTCCCAGCCAGAGGCGGTACTAACCCAAGTGGGCGACCGTGTACGCTTTTATGTGCTGGCAACAGAAGGCACAAGCTGGAGTGTAATTGTGTTCGAAAATCTAGAGTTTGACCTAGCCAGGGGTGAGCTAGAAGACTATCTTTCCCAGGCAGAACTTGACCGTAGGATGGCAGATATCCAGGGTGATGATGGCGGAAATGGCGAAGAGTAGGCCATGGTAAACTTTACTTTGCAGTTTTGATACAAATGATAAAGGTATTTCTGGTTTTGATGATACCGATAAACCATTAAAAGGAGATGAAAGCAATGGATAACCGAAACCTGATTACAGGCAAACCGAAACCATTGCTAGTGTACCTGGTAGCGATATATGCCGCCAGCCTACTAGCCGCCAATATATTGGCAAATCACATGATAGTGTTTATACGCTGGACCACCAGCGCGGGGATTATTACGTTCCCTATAACGTATATCTTAGCGTCTGTACTGGCTGAAGTTTATGGGTACAACTGGGCACGGCGTGCCGCATGGCTTACCCTGGCACTTAACGCGCTAATGGCAGGGCTGATACAGGTAAGCATTGTACTGCCAGCGCCTGTGTGGTACGACGGCGTTTACTTTGCAACAGCAATAGGCGGCACATGGCGTATTGTGCTGGCAAGCTTGACGGCATTTACGGTGGGCAAGTATGCAAACGATAGAGTGTTTGTGTACTTAAAAGGCAAGCACGACGGTATGGCAGGCTTTAAGTTTAGGGCCATGGCTTCATCTATCATTGGCCATGTGCTGGATACCAGCATCTTTATGCTGGTTGCGTTTGCGTTTGTTAACCCCTGGGGCGCAATCCCAGAAATGATTATTGTTAGTGTGTGTTTGAAATGGGGATACGAATGGCTTGCACTGCCGCTTACTGTCAAAATTGTTAAAAAAGTAAGAGCATACGAGGGGCTAGATACCTAAGGCATTGGTGAAAACAGGCCCTAGTCTATTTTATTGGATACCAGCAGTTAATCACATTTTCGTCTTCGTTGGGGATAGTCGCGAATGAGCCGGAGATTACACCGTTCCATGTATGCCCCAGCTTTGGAGCAACGGCGTGGTCGTCAAAGGTATCTCCTTTTGCGTATTCAAAAACCAGCCAACGAGAAGCGTCTATCCCCTCCACATAAGGGTTGTGGCGCATAAGCCCCTCTATGTCCGCAATGTCCGACTCTGCAAGGCAAATGGTGTAACGCCACCCACCCCTTATTTGGGAATCCATATCATGAGAGCCAAAGCCCAAGATGGGCGCACCGGGTTTTTTGAGTTTGCTTAGCAAACCCATGCGCCCATCGTGCTTTGCCTCATTTATAAACCCATCTACAGTGGCATCGCCGCTCATGATTTGCGTAAAGCCTAATATTTTGTATTTGTTTTTTGTGATGATACTTGCCTTGAAGCCGCATTTTTCCTTGCTTCCTGGTATTTCTTCCAACACTTCTTCTGACTTTACATAATCTTTGATAGGTGTTAGGAAATCTATTTGACTTTCGAATCCAGGTTTTTGGAAATTGACAAAGTTTAATACCTCAGACAAGTCCAGATGCATACCTCCAAAGCTGTCAAGCTCACTCATTGGCGGCTCGCATCGGGACAGATTGCCGTCGAAGTCGTACTGGAATTTGTCGCTTTCGTTAATCCAGTCTTGCAAGCCCAACGCAACCTCAAAGCCATTGTCATCAAGCACATGAGCAGCATACTGCCCACCAAGGAATCTTTTTTTGGTAAAGCCATGCGGGATGGTTATGTTGTCTGGGACAGAAACCCACACTTCATCTCCAAAGCTGTTGCCTGTTGCGTTTTGGTGGGCAATCTTAAACACTCTCAAATCCGGCTTTGCTTGTACAAGGTTGTTTGCTACAACAAAGTCCACTGCCGACTTCCACGCCTTTTCTTCGGCATTTTCCCCAGTTTCATAAACAGATGCCACAGTCATTGGTGGTACGTACACAACCCGCACGTTTTCCAGCTTGTTCAACACATCTGCCGCTTTTAACAAATCGTTCATTGTTACACTCTCCTTAATATTTTTTTGGACTAAGGAAAGAGAGCGGGATAACTCCAGCACAGAATCGCCGCCAATAAAGTCAAGGTCAAGGCCAATGCCTACTAGCCCTTCTAACTCGTTTACAAACTTGTCCAAGATTATTTTAATGGTCGACAGTGCGGTGATTTCTAGGTCCAACCCCTGTATGCTTTTCTTGAAAATTTCTACAACAGTAGTCGCATCGGGGTTGTTGAGGATAATACATATCTGCTTTACCGGGATTTGCAGCTTGCGCAGGATAATGACCTGTTGCAAGCGTTTAAGATTAGCATCATCATAAACCCTGTAAGAATATCCATCTTTCCTCATACTCTTGATAAGGCCGTTTTGCTCGTAGTAGCGTAGCATCCTTGTGGATATACCATGTTCCTTTGATACTGTGCTTATGGTTTGCAATTCCATGTTGTGCCCTCCTTTCATAGTCCGCTAAGTAAAGTGTAAACTACGACATCGTGTCCATGTAAAGAGTATAAACAAAAAACAGTCCAGCCATAGCCAACGGTAGCGTGCGATTCTACGCTCTTGGGCAATGGGCTGGACTGTTTATAGCAAGCCGCTTAAATTTCTAGGCTTTCGTCATTTCACAAAAAACTAATCAACTCCCGGCAACATCCAAGCAACTTACATACAAAGAAGGCACGGCGGTATTGTTTGTACTATCGCCAAGCTTAAACTCCAAGTTACTACCCACGGCAACAACATCCTTCATCATAGCAAAGAAGTTACCCGATATTGTTATCTGGTCAACGGCGCGCACAACCTTGCCGCCTTCCACAAGAAAGCCAGACGCAGCCAGCGAAAAGTCACCCGAAGTTTCATTTGCACCGCTGTGTAGGCCTTCGACACCGGCTATAACAAGGCCGTTACCCATCTTTTCAAGTAGGGCCTCGTGGCTAAGTGTACCGGGTTTTACATAAAAATTTGTGGCAGCTATATCTACGGGCATTTCCAGGCTGCTTTTAAACCCATTACCCGTGGGTGCAACGCCGTCTTTTCTTGCGGTTTTTGTGTTGTGTAAGAAGGTCATAAACACGCCATTGTCTACTACTGTTTTTGTCCGCGCTGCTACACCCTCGCTGTCAAAAGGTGTAGTTGCTTCTAGGCCCGGCAGTAGTGGGTCGTCTATAATTGTGACGCAGTCTGCCGCAATTTTCTCACCAATTTTACCTGCCAAAATAGAAAACCCTTTTTGCGCCTTCTCCGCAGAAAAGGCCGCTATCCAGGTTTCAAGCATATCTCCTGCCGTTTCCGGCACAAATACAACAGGATACTTGCCAGAAGGCACAGGAGACGCGCCCAGCATTGCCAGTGCTTTATTCGCGGCTTTTTGGCCTACAACCACCGGGTCAAACTTAGAAAAGTCTAGCCCGTCGAAGCCATCGTACGCGGTTTTTACTTGCCCGTCTTCGCCTTCTACTTGTGCATCGGCAACGGCACAGGTTCTGTTCTTAATATTCTGCACTTCTAAGCCTTTTGAGTTGGCAATATACACTTCCGACTCTGTGCTGTCTACCGCGCAATACGTAAGGTTTTCTACGCGCTTGTCCACTGCAAGTGCGGCACGCTCCATGGACATTGCGGCTTCTATTTTTGTGTCGGCCGTGATGTCATTTATGGCAGGGTTGTAGCATACAACCTCTGGGTAGCTTGCATCGCCGCTATAAACAAACTCTTCTTCTTCGTCTTCGATTATAGAGGCGTTTTGCTTCACGCTCTCTATCAAGAAAGCAACGACAGCGTCGTCAATTTTTTCAGAAAAAGCATAGCCCATCTTACCGCCAACCTTGCCACGGAAGCTTACGCCAAATGTGCGCTCGCTCTTAAACGCATCAATTTCTGCCTCAAATATGCTTACGTCAAAAGACGATGCGCGTTTGCAATATAGTTCGTATTCTTTAAGCCCAGCAGCCTTTGCCGCCGCAAACAGCTTGTCTTTGAAATTTTTCAAGTCCATTATTATTCGCTCCTTCCGCCTACGGTCATTTCACTGACGCGTGTAGTTGGCTGGCCTTCGCTGGTGGGGACCCAACCGCTTGCCGCGCCGCAACTGCCCACGCCTGCAAGCTTGAAGTCGTTGCCCAGCATGTCTATATTGGCCATAACTTCTGAGCCCTTGCCTATAAGTGAAGCGCCACGCACAGGCTCGCAAATTTCGCCATTGCGTATCATATATGCCTCGGCTACGCCAAAGTTAAACTCGCCGGTGGCTTCGTCTACGCTGCCGCCGTCTATTTCTTTGGCATACAGGCCGTATTCTGTTGCGGCTATGATGTCTTTGAAATTGCTTGTGCCGTTGGCTATATAGGTGTTGGTCATGCGGGATGTGGGGGCGAAGCGGTAGTTTTCGCGGCGGGCACTGCCTGTTGGCTTCATGCCAAGGCGCAGGCCGTTTAGCTTGTCTACCAAAAAGCCTGTGAGCACGCCGTTTTCTACAAGCACGTTCTTTTGCGGCAGGTTGCCTTCGTCGTCTACGTTGATGCTTCCCCACCTACCGCCAGTGATTGTGCCGTCGTCTACTACGGTCACGATGTCACGGGCTACTTTTTGGCCCATTTTGTCTGCAAATTCGGAAGCTTTTTTGGCTACAGATTCGGCTTCTAGGCTATGGCCACAAGCTTCATGTAGCAGTACCGCACCCTCGCCTTTGGATATGACTACCGGGTATTTACCGGCTGGGGCGTATTTTGCATGTAGCATTTTTACCGCGCCCTCGGCAGCTTCGCGGCCCCATGCAGCCCAGTCGTGGCCGTCGTAGGCTTCGAAACCCAT
>WQVY01000031.1 GCA_009785605.1 Defluviitaleaceae bacterium
CGACAGATTTTTGACAATTGAGGCGGCTCTGACGCGGCTGATAAGGCAAGCAAGGAGGGGGCAACGAAAAGTGGCAAAAATCTGACCGAAAAGGCGCCGTTGGCGGGGTTGAATACAGCTTCTCATATGAGTTTTATTTTTATCTCGTCTATGGCGGCGCGGGCAAGGGCGTCGCAGCGCTCGTTTTCTGGGTTGCCGGCGTGGCCTTTTACCCAGTGTAGGCACACTTCGTGTTTTTCTAGTAATTTTAGCAGCCTTTCCCACAGGTCTGTGTTAAGTGCAGGATCTTTTTTATTGCGCATCCAGTTATTTTGCTTCCAGCGTATGGCCCATCCTTTTTGTATTGCATCTACCAGGTATTTCGAGTCCGAATACAAAGACACTTCGCACGGCTCTTTTAGGGCTTCTAGGGCTATAATTGCGGCAAGCATTTCCATCCGGTTGTTGGTGGTTGCGGGGTCGCCACCAGAGAGTTCTTTGCGGTGTGACTTATGTATAAGCACCGCACCATATCCACCGGGGCCAGGGTTGCCAGAGCATGCGCCGTCTGTATAAATTATGACGTTTTTCATTTATATCTCCATTCTAGGACTTTCGCGTATGCTGCAGCAGCACTTCACACATAGCCAAATCTTCCCTGGTCGTTATTTTTATGTTGTTGGTCTCGCCTGTTACCATGTGTACTGTTATGCCCAGGCGCTCTATTAGCATACTGTCATCTGTTGCTTGGTCAAGGTTGCCGTCTTTTTCTGCTTTTGCGTAGGCCTTCATAATTGTATCGTATGTAAAACCTTGTGGGGTCTGCACCCGCCAGTACCTGCTACGGTCTGGTGTTGATGTTACCCTGGATTTACTGTCAACTTCTTTGATTGTGTCTGTAAGTGGTGTGCCCGTTATTGCCGCGCCATGTTTGCCTGCGGCATCAGAAACGGCTCTTATTAATGCCTCTGAAGCAAAAGGTCGCACCCCGTCATGGATAAGCACAATATCAGATGCAGAATGCGTACCACCCGGCAAAGCCTCGCCCGTATCAACAAAGGGAAGCGCTTTAAGCGCGGCATATATACTGGCCGCACGGCTGCTTCCACCGGCTATTACTGCACGCACCTTGCTAAAATTGTGGGCTGTAGCAATTTCCCATGCATGGTTTATATAATTGGCCGGGGTGGTTACTATTATCTTGTTTACAATATCAACATTGTTAAACGCAGCCATTGTGTGTGCCAATATTGGCTTATCGCCTATTAATTGAAACTGCTTGGGGATATTGCCCCCAAAGCGCAAGCCGCTTCCACCAGCAGTTATTATCACCGAAACGGACATATACTCACAACCTTTTTTGGAAAGACCAGCGCAGGGCTGCTGGCTGTAATCGTATCTACCCATACAAAGAGCTCTTGCCCCGGTACAATGTCCTCAGGGGCTGCAATTCCTAGGCATGGGAAGTATATATAGGTGTCTGCTGTAAGGTTGATGCGGTAGCGCCCATCTGCAGACAAGAAAACAGTATAGTCAAACCCATAGTAGATATTGTCGCTTACTATTGTAGAAAATACAGCCGCATCCTCATGACCTGGGTAAAGCCATATGGCCACGGCTTGGGGGTAGCTGTTTGCTTGTATATGGTAGGCAATGCGTACCTCCATACCTATTTTTATACTGCCGGCATATACCGGCAAGCCCGTTAATAAGTTGTAAATAGGTGTATCACCTACTTGTATTACTAAGTCGTCCAGGCCGCCATATGTCAGCGCCTCACCCATAATAAACAGGTAGTCCCCGTCATAGTCTTCTATTATACCCACGGTTTCGTCTGTTTCCATTTCCAAGGTAACATTAGCGGCTTTTGCTGTCAAATGCGGGATATGCAATAAAAAAAACAACAAGCAAACAAATACCAGCGTCCACTTTTTCATTGTAGCCTCCATTTACGATACTGTTATATTGTTATGTTGCCCGCACTAGATACTATTATGCATATTTTCCTTTTACAGGCATATTATTTGTTATACAAATGCAAGGGGGTGAAACTATGAACCGCACACCGTATAGGCGTGTAACGCCGTCAAGGCGCAATACCGGCGAGTACCCACGCGAGAGGGAATACGAAGACGATACAGTTAGCACCAATGTATCTGGTGTTGAGACATTAATCATGCAGTGTATCTTGTGTGGGATTATTATGGTGTTTGTGCTTATCGCAAGCATGACCGACATTGCACCCGCATCTACTCTAAGAAACGGGATACGTCAAGTACTTACCGGGGCCGAAACATTGGACGAGCTTATCGCAGATGTAAGGCAGCTAAGCGAAAACTGGCTGGCATCCCAGCCATCAGAAACCTCAATCACATCAGATGAATATTACATCCCCACCAGCCTCCCGTACGAGACTACGGATTTTGATTTAGAACAAACATCCTTCCCATCCATAGACAACGAAGGCACATATACAGACCCATACCCCCCGGCGGCAGACGACCAGGTATCAAACCCGACAGTCCCGGAGCCGCCGGTTACTCCGGGACTGTGGGATTAGGATTGGCCTTTGAAATGATATGTGATTTACCACAACTATGGGTAAACCCAATATGCGGGATAATATCATCCCCTGGGGGGTTAAGAATTAACCCAGTAACCGGGCGGCGGGAGTTTCACGACGGCATAGACATAGCCGCGCCCATTGGCACACCGGTAGTTGCCCCAAGAGACGGGACAGTGCTTGCGGTAGGTAACTCCCCAAGCTTTGGCATCTTTTTGCGGCTGGGACACCCAGACGGGTATGTCAGCTTTATGGCACATTTGCACGGTGTAGCTGTTAGTGTTGGGGACGATGTACGCCAAGGCGAGCGGGTTGCTTATTCTGGCAACACTGGGCGCTCTACTGGGCCGCATTTGCACTTTGGGTTGTTTCGTGATGGGCAGTTTGTAAACCCTATGTATTATGTAGACTTGCCAGTAAGCGGCAACTTTATTGCCCCGCTTTCGTGGTGAGTTGATTTCGAATTAGTTCGCTATGTAGCGAAATAATTCACTATATAGCTACAACACAAAAGTCGCCATTTACCATGTTGGTATTTGGCGACTTTGTGTGTCATGCATATCTCTCTCAATAACCTTCTGTTGATGTCTTTACTTTACTGGTCGGCCAAGTATTTTTTCTAGCCTACGCTTTATATCATCGCGACGCTTTTGGGTGGCTTCGTAGTCTATAGAATAGGCATCATCGCTTACTTTTATTAGCATATGCCCTTCTCTTGCCCCTCTTGGCATGATTTTTCTTGGCAGCTCTATTATATTGCCTGTGGCTTGGCATTCCAACACGGCTATACCGTCTTCTATGCGGTCAATAATAAATATTTCTTTTGTCATTATCTTGCCGTCCTTACATCCAGATTTCTGCCATCAGATGTGATTATTATGTCTCCATGATGGTCGTTTCTGTAGATTCTTACACCGGCATCGCTAAGTCTTTCCATTACGCAGTCATGCGGGTGGTTGTATCTGTTGCCCTCGCCAACCTGTATAACCGCAATACTGGGCGACACCGCGTCAAAAAACTCTTGACTGGTGCTTGTACGGCTGCCGTGGTGGCCAACACGCAGTATATCGGCTGAAAGATACTGCCCAGACTCTAGCATTGCCATCTCTGCCGGGCGCTCTGCATCGCCGGTAACTACTAGGCTGGTTTCCCCAAAGGCCATACGCACGGATACAGACCAACAATTTAGGCCCCAGTGGTCCTCGTCGTTGGGGTGAAGTATTGTAAATACTGCATCACCTATGTGTATCACATCGCCTACCATAGCTACGCGGGTGTTTACGTTGTTGTTTTCGATAGCGGTTATCATACGCTCATACACTTGAGTTGTGTGTGATACAGGCGGCAGTAAAAGCGTACCTATATCGAAGGTATCAAGCACTATGTGCATCCCGCCAATATGGTCTGCATGGGGGTGTGTGCCTATGACGTATGTCAGCTCTGTAATACCAAGGTCTTGTATATAGTTTACAAGCCGTTGACCCGAGCCACGGTGGTCACCTGCGTCTATTAACATTGTGCCGCCATCTGTAATTATAAGTACACCGTCGGCCTGGCCAACGTCAATAAAGTGCATTTCTAGCTGGCCGTCAACAGCAACAACTGCAGGGGGCTGGGCCTCCCCGCCACTTTCGAAAAACCCATCCAAAAATCCAAAGTGCCACGCGACACCTATGCCCACAATAACTAGTATTATAAGTAGGATTATTGGAAGCTTACTGCCTTTTTTTCGGCTGCGTCCGCCGCCGCCACTGTTGTTGCCACTGGCTCGGGTTATTTTGCGCTTAGCAGTTTTTACAACTTTCTCTTTGGCTTTGCGTTTTGCCGCCGCCTTAATGTCGCCTACCGGCATGATTGCTCTCCCCTTTTTTATACCTTACCGGCATCCCATTGCCGGATAAACTCAATTACTTCGTCAAAGGTGGGGCTTTTGGCATTGCGCACATAAAAGCCCGATGTTGCAACACCCAAGGTCAAAGATGCAAGCGGGTCAAGCCCCAGAGCCTGTGCCAAACAAAAGCCGGAGTTTAAATTGTCACCGGCTCCGGTTGTTAGTAATGGCTTTTCGCAATAAGGGCCGTCTATGGTGTAATATTCGCCGCCAATTGCACAACAGGCCGAGCGTACCGGGTGCACCATTAAGCAGTATATGCCCAAACGCTTGTGTGTTTCTACCACGGCGTGTTTTAGTTTTTCTGCATCGGGGGCATCTATGGTTTTTACACCCATGACCTCGGCAACTTGGTATACTTCTTTCTCGTTGAGGCCCAAAATAGCGCGGAACTTGTCCTCGAAACGGCCTATTAGCTTCATTGCCTTTAATAAATCTTCGGCTGTGCGTTTTTCTGGGTCTGCCAGGTCAAAAAAGGCCAAGGGCTTTACCGGACGGTTATCCAGTAGCGGGAACACATCGTTTATCAACCCTTCCCATATAGCACTCATGTGTGGAATCATTGTCCAGTTTTCCATGCCAAACAGGTGACTTTCGTTGACCAACTTTGCTATACCGGTAGGGCCGCCCATATTGCTACACATGGCATCCCATGTCAGCTCTTTGAGCACAGAGTGCTTACCCATCATAATTTTACCGTCTTCAAACTCTAAAGCGTCTGTGCCGGCGGCGTTGCATAGGCTGTATACGGCTTTGGTTTTGTCTGCCATGGGTTTAAACACCGGATGGATGTCTGGTGCACCCAGGGCACCCACATACACAAGCTCTACACCGTATTCAAGTAGTGCGTTAGAAAGGATTGGGCCGTTGCCGCCAAGCTTGGTTTGGATTGTTACCATTTCTATGTTGGCAGAAAGCCCAGCAGCACGGCTTATACGCTGGCCGTATTCTGCTATGGTAGGGATGCGGGTATAGTTGGCGTAGTCTTGGCGCTTGTCAACTAGGTGGATGATTTCGTCTACGAAACCGTCACAGCCTATTATCATGTTTAGTTCGAAGCCTTTCTTGGCTTCCAGGGTAGTTGCTAGGGTTTTCAAATTAGACATGTTGGCCTCCCATAAAATTGCATATGCACATTATGTTATGTTTTTCGCGAATATTCAACAAAATTAGTCTAGATTTGGCGATTGCGAAATGCTACGTGTTTCAATTGCGCTTAGCGTGCTTTTACAATCATGCTTTGTTTTAGGTCGTATAATTTTTGTGATAAATCCACCGGCATTATATGCGGTCTTACTAGGCGTTTATGTTCTTCCCACAATGTATCGCGTTCTTTTTTTGCGTATTCTTGTATTTGGGCTACGGTGTACTCTGGATAGACACATTCCCCCTTTGCAAATATCGGCTCTAATAGCTCGCGCACAGTAAACTCCCCTGCTTTAAGGGTCATGCGTTTCCATGTTGCTAGTGGGTCAAAAATTGTAAGGTCCGCATGGTTATCTATTACTTCGTCTGACAATGTGATTAAATCGGCTTTCATTTTCCCTGTTGCAGCGTCGTACAGCCTGTATATTTTTTTCACGCCTGGGTTTGTGACTTTGACAGGGTCTTCGCTTAGTTTTATTTTGGGTTGCCATTCTTGGCCGGCTTCAGAAAGGGCTGCCAGCTTGTATACGCCGCCAAAGGCTGGGTTTTCTTTGGAGGTTATAAGATGCGTGCCTACACCCCATACGGTTATTTGTGCACCTTGGGCTTTGAGTTCGGCTATTAGATATTCGTCCAGGTCGTTGGAGGCGACTATGGATGCATCTGTAAAACCGGCTTCGTCCAACATTATGCGGGCCCTTTTAGACAGGTATGCCAAGTCACCGCTATCTAGGCGTATGCCGTAGTATGATAGTTGCTTCCCAGCTTCGCGCAATTTTTTAAACACTTTTATGGCGTTGGGCACACCAGAGCGCAAGGTGTCGTATGTGTCAACCAGTAAAATACAAGCCTTGGGATACAAGTTGGCATAGCATTCGAACGCCTCTAGCTCTGAGTCAAAGCTCATTATCCAACTATGGGCGTGCGTGCCGCCTACAGGCACACCAAAAAGCTGCCCGGCAAGTACGTTGCTTGTGCCGTGGCACCCCCCTATTATTGCGGCACGCGCGCCGTATAGCCCCGCATCCGGGCCCTGTGCACGCCGCAGGCCAAACTCTAGCACCCTGTCACCTGCAGCAGCCCAACATACACGGGCGGCCTTGGTAGCAATAAGGCTCTGGTGGTTTACTATATTTAGCATTGCTGTTTCTATTAACTGGCATTCTATTAGGGTGCCGGATACTCTTACCAGCGGCTCCCCCGGGAACACAACTGTGCCCTCCGGCACTGCATATATCTCGCCTGTGAAGCGGAATGTTTTTAAAAAGTCAAGAAATGCCTCGCCAAATGTACCGTTGGAACGTAAATAGGCTATGGCATCATCATCCACGCGTAGGTTCTTAATATAGTCTATAAGCTGGGCCAGACCTGCCGCTACTGCATACCCGTTGCCGCATGGGTTTTCCCGGTAAAACATATCAAATACCGCCATCTGCTTGCGACCGGTTTCTGCCTCGGCATAGTGGTAGGCCTGCATCATTGTTAGTTCATAAAAGTCTGTTAATAAGGTTAAATTGCGCAATGGTTGGCTCCTTTTTTGTTAAATTATACTAATCTCGATTTTCTGAGATTCGTATTAGCATAACATCAGGGAGATTAACGCTTTTTGTGCAGGGCCGCAATAGAATACACGATATGTATAACCGCTAAGCAAAAACATCACGAAGTGGCGGGTGAGAAATTATAGCGAAATAGAAAAAGAGTTTGACCTCTATATAATTACAGAAATCAAACTCCTTACGCTAATTTCAAATAAAATGTTAATCTGCTTATTCTTTCACAGTTGCTGTTTTATTAACAAAGTCCATAAAATACAGCTTTTCGTGGTGGTTTATGTTAATTATCCCGTTGGTAAGGCGTATCGCTAATATGCTGCAATTCTCGTCTTTCTCGTTGTTGGCCATATCGTACCATTTGGCAAATGCCTCGCGCAGCTTTGTCCTTAGCTCTGCATTTTTGGGGTCTAGCACCCAGCCCATGTTTTCGCCAATACCACTGGAGGTAAACCATTCGAAGCATACTGCTATAGAAACTTCATTGTTGTTGGCGATTTGCAGCATCTTAGACGATTTTGCCCAGGTAACAACATAAAACACGCCATCTTCGTAATATGCATCCACATCACGTACAACGGGACGGGGCTTTCCTTCCGCATTTGGCTCTTGTGCTATGGTTGCCAAGCCTATTATATTGTCCTTGCCATTGCCAAACTTTTCTTTAAGTATTGCCATGCCTTCATCGTACCTGTTCATTTAAATACCTCGCTTATATATTATTTTCACGTTCAACGAACGGAATCCACATTTCCATATATGCATGTGTACGAGACTGGTCGTTGTAATAAATTTCAGGGAAAAAACCATCCGCTCTCAACCCATGTTTCTTTAGCCATACCCTGGTAAACTTCATCATCGTACCCATAGATGCCATTAGCTGTTTAAAATCCTCAGCTTCGTACTCGCAAACAATATATTCCCTTGCCGGTAGCTGCCAAGATGCAAAGCGGGTAGCAGCCGTACCTACAACAGCCGCCTCAACCTCTGCCCCAACAAAATACGTAGAGCAACCCTCTGGCGCGCCACCATGATATGAAACACCAACCCGCCGGCCGTTTGTGATGCATGGGACATCTTTTTGCACTTCAAAAAACTTGTCCCATATAGCGGCTGGTTCGGAAACACCGGGCCTTTCACCCAACATCTTGCCAGGCCTAAAATGCCAAAAATCTTTTACACCAAGAAAGTGGACCGGGGCACATAAGGTCTTGCGGTTGTACTCCAAAACAATCCCTTCGCTTATCAAGGGCACACCTTCGCCTACCATTACATAGTTTAACAGCAAATTGGGTTTGTCAAAATTGTTAAGGCCCACAGGTTTATTTTTGTATTGGGATGGGGTAATCCCATATGTCTCCTTAAAAGCTCTTGAGAATGTTTCGCGGTTACCAAAACCATACTCTGCGGCTATATCTGTGATGTGGTTGTTTTTCCTAAGGCTCGCACATGAACGCGCCAACCGGCGCAGCTTAATGTACTCCCGCACAGGCTTTTTTACCAGGCGCGCAAATAACCGCTGGTAATAAAATAAAGACAGTGCAGCAATGTTGGCCAGCGCTTCTATTTTAATTTCATCGCCTATATTTTCCTCGATATAATCCAAGGTTTTTTGTATAGATTCCCACGCGTGTATGGCTTGTCACCCCTTTGGGCAAGTATACCACTGTGGGTTTGTTTTTGTGTGACTGTGTATGCTCTTTTTAGTTAAGCACAATATAAAAGACCATCGCATATGCGGCAATTATACGCACACGCGATGGCCTTTATATTTTATGCAAACCTTCACATCAGCCTATTTTACTACTCTTAGAAATTATTAACGGCATCTCAACACTCCCGCGTATTTGTGCACCGTCCCTTATTTCTACTTCTTTATCCACTATGGCATTTTCTATTATTGCGTTGTTACCTATGCGTGTACCTTCCATTATTATGGCGTTATTTACCTGCGAGTTCTCGCCTGTGTACACCTTGCGGAATATTATACTGCGGTTGGCGTTACCGTTTAAGATAGCCCCGCTGCCAACCAGGCAGTTGTTTACTACAGCCCCGGCGTTATATTTAGCTGGCGGCTCGTCTTTGGGCTTTGTCTTGATATATGGGAATGTCCCCATAAACAGGCTACGTACATCGCGGCGCAAAAACTCCATATTACAATCGAAATAAGCGTGTACGTTGTTTAAATTACGCCAAAAACCGTCGAAGCGGTAGCCATAAATCTTAAGCCGCTTGCGATACCTGGCAAATAGGTCCCTTACCAGGTCGTACCGCCCTTGGCGCACAATAGTCTCTACCAACTCTATCAAAAGCGTACGAGACATGACATATACCCCGATACTAGCCAGGTCTGACTGGGGGTCCAGCGGCTTTTCTTCCAAGTCTGTTACACGTTCGTTTTCGTCTAGTTCTATTACGCCGTACTGCCGTATTTCGTCGCTGTCTGGTACACGGCGGTAGGCTATTGTTACTTCTGCGCCTTTTCTTTCGTGATATGCTATTACTTCGTTATAGTCCATTTTGTATACACAATCGCCAGAAGAAATTACTACATATGGCTCGTTACTGCGCTTAAGAAATGTCAAGTTTTGATAGATAGAGTCCGCCGTATCGCGGTACCACAGGGAGTTTTCGTTGGTCAAATATGGCGAGAGTATAAACAGCCCCCCCTGCTTACTGCCAAGGTCCCACCATTTTGGCGAGGATAAGTGGTCGTGCAGTGACCGCGAGTTGTACTGGGTAATAACCGCAACCTTGTTAATCCCGGAGTTGGTCATATTGCTAAGGGGGAAGTCAATAGCACGGTAGCAGCTACCCACCGGCATTGCTGATGTTGCGCGTATCGCGCTAAGAGCACCCAGGCGCTCGTTCTTGCCTCCAGCCAAAATAATGCCTACTGCTTTCACATTATTCCCCTCCTTTCATATGATGGTCACGTATTATACTTTGCCCGCTTTCTAGCTTGCCGTCTTGGTAGTTAAACGGATACGTGTGACCGCAGACTACACAGTTTTTGCCTATTATAACCCTGTCTGGGATTGTTGTGTTTTCCCCCAGCACAGTGATACCTGTGTTATAGATATTGGGCTTATCTGCGTTGGGTGTGTTTTCGCCTTCACCTATGACTACATCATCACCTACGGAGCAATTTGTATCTGCTATTACGCGGTTAAGGTTGGAGTTTGCACCTATATAACAGTCTTGCATGATAATGCTATCGCGTACCTCTGCACCGGCTTCTACTATTACACCTGTCCCAAGTACAGAGTTATATACACTGCCAAGCACCTCGCAGCCTTCCGAAAGCAAGCTGCCCTGTACCACGGCGTTGGGGCCAGTATATATTGGGGGCTGGTGGTCCGCATCGGTGTATATTTTGTCGAAATCTTCGTAGAGGTTAAACTCTGGCACGGTTTTTACCAGGTCCATGTTGGCCATCCAATAGGACTCTATTGTGCCTACGTCCTTCCAATACCCACTAAAGGGATAAGCATACATACGCGCACCTTCTTCGAGCAACATAGGAAGCACATGCATACCAAAGTCGGAGTTATTGTGGATTTTGCTGTCACGCTCAAGCGCATCCCTTAGTACTTGCCAGTTGAATATATATATGCCCATGTTGGCAAGGTTGCTTTTGGGCTGTGGAGGTTTTTCTTCAAACTCGTGGATGCGGTTGTCTTCGTGGACATTCATCAGGCCAAAGCGGCTGGCTTCTTCCCACGGCACTTCCAGGGCGGCAATGCTTACATCGCATTTGTTTTGCTTGTGGAAATCCAGCATCTTTGCATAGTTCATCTTGTAGATATGGTCACCAGAAAGTATTAATACATAATCGGGGTTGTAGCCGTCTATGTACTCCATATTTTGATAGATGGCATTGGCAGTGCCTGTGTACCACTCCCCTTGCTCGCTTTTTAGGTAGGGGGCCAATATGGTTACGCCGCCCAGGCGGCGGTCCAAGTCCCATGGGATACCTATACCTATATGCTGGTTGAGCTGTAGCGGCTGGTACTGGGTTACGACTCCCACCGTATCCACACCAGAATTAATACAGTTGGACATGGGAAAATCTATGACTCGATACTTGCCACCAAACGATACTGCCGGTTTGGCCTTGGCGGTTGTAAGTACACCCAGGCGGCTACCTTGCCCACCCGCCAACAACATTGCGATCATTTCTTTTTTTCGCATGCAAATCACCTTCCCACAGTTTGTATTTCTATTTCTGGGGCTATCATACCATACATGGGTACTTTTTCACATGGCCTTGTACAAGATTTCTAACAATACATGACAATGTGCACAGTGTCACCACCAATTGCTTTACAAAGAACTACGAGATAGCATATATTTATATCTATACTATTTCCAAATACAATATATCCTCACCAACCTATTTGTTCCACCGACGAAGGAGGCATGAAATAAAAATGCGTAAAAAAATTGACCTGGCCGGTGCCAAACACGTGCATTTTATTGGCATTGGCGGCATAAGTATGAGTGGACTAGCAGAAACACTACTACACGATGGCTTTACAGTAAGCGGCTCAGACAGGGCAGCCTCCCCCACAACCAACCACTTACGTGATGCGGGCATACACATAGCTATAGGGTGCAATGCCGCAAACATCACCACTAGCATAGACTTAGTTGTATACACAGCCGCAATAAAACCCGATAATCCAGAATTTGCGCAAGCCATAGCTTTAGGCATACCAATGATGGTAAGGGCAGAGCTTATAGGCGCAATACTTAAAGCATTTAAATACGCCGTATGCATTGCAGGTACTCATGGCAAAACCAGCACCACTGCCCTTGTCACAAGAATCACGCAAGCCGCAGGGCTAGACCCTACCGTTAACATAGGCGGCTATATTGGCGACAAAAACTACTTTATAGGAAACTCACCATACTTTGTACTAGAATCTTGCGAGTACAGCAACAGCTTCCACCACTGGCACCCGTATATTGGCACAATCTTAAACGTTGATATAGACCATTTGGATTTTTTTGCTGATATGGACGCGATAATAGAAACCTTTGCAAAATTTGCACGCAACATACGCCCAAACGGTGTGTTAGTGATTCAAGAGGACGTGCCAGGCTTTGATAGGATAACCGCCGGGCTCAAATGCGAGGTTGTGACCTTTGGCGCAAGCCAAAACGCAACATACAGCCTTCAAAACATTACCAATAACACCATAGGCACATCATCCTTTGACGCAACAGAAGGGCCGTACATCCAGACGCGGATAGACCTGCCACTACCCGGCAAACACAATATGTACAACGCCCTCGCGGCATACGCAGTAGCACGCGAGCTGGGAATAGAGCCGCAAGTGATAGCCCGCACCCTATCCGAGGCCGAAGGCGTAAAGCGCCGCTACCAGTTTAAGGGCATGTATGACGGCACCACAATAATAGATGACTACGCCCACCACCCTACAGAAATTAAAGCTTGCCTGGCCGCTGCACGTGAAGCCCACGCTGGGCGGATAATATGCTTATTCCAACCCCATACCTACACCCGCACCAGGGACCTTTTCGATGATTTTTCATATGCATTTGCCGCAGCAGATATGACAATGTTCGTGCCCATTTTTGCTGCCCGTGAGCCATATGACCCAACTATTTCATCTGCAATGTTAGCAGAGCGCGTAGCACAAAACTCACCCCTTCAAACATGCTGCAACTGCAACAGCTTAAAAGAAGCCGAAGAATTTTTACGGGCAAATCTGAAGCCAGGCGACCTGTTGATTACTATGGGAGCCGGAGATGTTTATTTGGTTGGGGAAAACCTATTGACCTGTTAATTATCCACATTATCCACAGGGAAAAGTGGATAGTTAACAGGGTATAACTCGTATTTTTGTAACATTGCTGTAACATAAGAAAAGCCCGCAAACACTGGGTTTATTGGATACATCTCCAAACAACCCAGTGTTTGCGGGCTTTTTTATATATGTGGGCAAGTTTTCACCACATAAATGTGTATAACATATATTTTACATTATTGTAACGACTCAAGCGCCTTAATATTTAAGGCAGAAATACACACAAACAGTTATCCACATATTTATAATGGATAACCGGGGATTGTGTGGATATATTTCCCTAGAAGTAAGCGCGAAAATATACCTTCGTATCGCAATGGTTATATACAGTTGTAATATGTAATAAAAACGGCTGCGCCGCTTTTGCTGAGGATGCAAGTGAAAATTGCAAGCAATTTCCTACAGGTATAAAAAACCGCCTGTGCCATATGCACAGGCGGTCCAAACTTCGTGACCCGTAAGGGATTCGAACCCTTGTTTCAGCCGTGAAAGGGCCGTGTCTTAACCCCTTGACCAACGGGCCAATAATTCATACCCGGGCATTATAGTGTGCAAGTCGTATTTTGTCAAGCACTATTTTTACTATTTCACGGCTAATGTATTATTGGTTTATTCGATCCAAGTAACTTTTTCTTCTTCGTAGCGGCCGCGAGGGTTGGGGAACTCGTCTTTTTCGCCAATGGCAATTAAGCAGAATGGTAGTTCCTCGCTTGGGATATCCAAAGCTTGAGAAATCGCATTCATGGTGCTTTCTCTGGGGTATACCCCACACCAGCATGAGCCTAATCCCATTGCTTCGGCTTGGAGGATTATATGCTCTGTAGCGGCACCACAGTCTTGGGGGTAAAACCCTTCTGGCAGGCCGTTTTGTACGCTTTCTTGCGTTTTTGGCAGCGCTACTATGACTATACACAAGGACGCTGTGCGTAGCATACCAGCCCAAGGGTGGACATCTGCCAGCTTGTTAAGCATTTCGTTGTTGGTAATGGCTATAAAGCGCCATGGACGGGTATTGCAAGCGGATGGGGAAAGCATTGCCGCTTCTAGTATTACTTTGATTTGATCCTTCGTAATGGTTACCGGTTTAAACTTGCGAATACTACGGCGTGTTTTAATGCATTCTAATAACATTGTGTGCCTCCTTCATAATATATTAAAGTGCAGATGATGTCCCTGCTGCATTAACCATTCTTAATACCGTTGCCAAAAACGCCAGCGCCAGGCCTTGCCCCCAGCCTTGAATCCAGTCACGGCTTATACTGCGGTAGCCTTCACGGTCACGCATTATGGCCGTACCACCAGACACATTCATGACCTTGCCATCTGGTGCGATATTTTTAAGCACACCATCAAGTGCCGCTTTTATGTGCTTCCTGTGAAGGGGGTTGCCCCTAGAAGCCATAGCAGCCGCAATTCCACACGAAGCAGAGACTTCTTCGTAGCTACCTGGGTCATCAAGTAATGTACGCCATAGGCCATCTTCTGTTTGCAGCAGTTTTAATGTTGATAGCTGTTCGTTTGTTGAGCCAATTACGTCCAGGGTCTGGGGATACAGGTACCACTCAGGTAATACACGGCCCACTTGGCTCATGGTATATGCGGCCCAGGCATTGGCACGCCCCCAAAAGAACCCGCTCATGTGCCCACCGGTTAGGTTGTCGTAACCGTGATACCATAGGCCGCCTACAGGGTCTTGCAAGTATTTTATGTGCCAGTAGTACTGGTTTAGGGCATCGTTTTTAAGGTCCTCATCTTTTAGGATTACACCAGCGCGAAGCATAAAGTACGCCGCCATAAACAACGTGTCTGCCCAAGCTTGCTCTGGGAAATCGTTTTTGGAGCTAACTGTGTGTTGTAGTACTTTATCGCCAAATCTTAATGCGTTGTTGCGCAAGTAGTCTAGCTTGCTTAGTGCTACATCCCAGTACTTTGTGTCATTTGTGGCTTCGTATAATGTAATCATTGCATGGCCCATTGCACAGGCGTTTACAGACCAACCAGGCAAACCCAGCTCCATGTATTCGTCTACACGGTCTTTTAACAGATTTAGATATTCTTCGTTGCCAGTTGCTGTGTAGGCTTGGCCAATACCGTAGTATGCTACACCACAGGGCCAGTCCCATGTCATGTCCATGCGCATTGTGCGTTTTACTATGGCATCTATTACAGGCAACAGTGTACTTGGGTCAATGATTTTATCGCTCACTCTTATTCACCTCATTATTATTTTACCATTTTGCATAAATGTCCGGGCAGCTTTGACCGCTTTTGACGGCACGCACTTCTACATAGCACCCACAAATTTTACACATCCCGTTAGCAAGGTTATCGCAAGCACGACATGAGTCCAGCCGCTGCTGGATTAATGCCGCGCTTGCCTTTATGTCTTCTGGGATGGAGGCGATATAACTGTAGATATGCGCTGCTATGTCCGTATCTTGTGTTTCTGACAACAGACATCGCTTGCAAATTGCTGTCATTTGCTTGCAGTTACCAGTATCACGCTGTTGGGTGGCAGCTCAAATGTCAGCTTGCCATTTGCGATTTTAGCATCGTTGAAGTCTATGACTTTTACGGTATCTGGGGCTTCGAAGGTATTGTGTGCATCCACTTTACCTGTCAGGATACGCCCGGTGGCTGTTTTTACATCCATACCTGCTATATCACAAACAATGGGTGCAGCTTTAGAAAGCGAAAGGTTGGCAGCTGTGATGTTTAGCGCACCTTTTGCATCCAATGAAGCAGATACGCTCAAGTTGGGGATGTTGTATTCGTCGATGGTTTCGGCTTGGATATGGCTTCCTACGAGTGTTGCGTCTTGATGCACCTTGTACATTTTAAACACGTGGTAGGTTGGTGTTAATACCATTTTTGCGCCTTCGGTTAATATGACGGCTTGCAGCACATTTACTGTTTGTGCGATATTGGCCATTACCACACGATTACTGTATTTGTTGAAGATATTGAGTGTGATAGCCGCAACAAGCGCGTCACGCATAGTGTTTTGCTGGTATAGGAAGCCGGGGTTGGTGCCGGGCTCAACGTCATACCAGGTACCCCATTCGTCTACTATCAGGCCCACCCTATGTTTTGGGTCGTATTTGTTCATGATTTGCAGGTGGTTGGAGATAAGCCCGTCCATTATTAAGCAGTTGGCCATGGTTTTGTAAAATTCGTCTTCATTAAAACCGGTAGATGGGCCTTTTTTATGCCAGTTGCCGGTAGGGAGTGTGTAGTGGTGCAATGTAATCGCATCCATGTAGCGGGCGGCAATTTCCATGACTTTCTCTGTCCAATGATAGTCTGCGCCGTTTGCGCCGCACGCGATTTTATAGATTCTGTTGCCGCTATAATTGCGTACATATGTGGCATAGCGGCGATATTCGTCGGCGTAGTACTCTGGGCGCATATTGCCGCCACAGCCCCAGTTTTCATTTCCTACACCAAAGTATTTTACTTTCCAAGGTTTTTCGCTGCCGTTTTGTTTGCGCCATTCAGACATGGGGGATAAGCCGTCAAAGGTCAAATACTCTACCCATTCGCTCATTTCCTGGACCGTACCGCTACCTAAGTTGCCATTAATGTAGGGTTCGCAGTCGATTTGCGCGCATAGCTCTAAAAACTCGTGGGTACCGAAGGAGTTGTCTTCTACTACACCACCCCAATGGGTGTTAACCATTTTTTTGCGGTTTTGCTTGGGTCCTACGCCGTCTTTCCAGTGATACTCGTCTGCGAAGCACCCGCCTGGCCAGCGCAATACCGGGATTTTCATGGCTTTGAGCGCGGCTACAACATCGTTTCTCATGCCTTTGGTGTTGGGTATGGGGGAATCTTCTCCTACAAATATCCCCTCATAGATACAACGGCCTAGATGCTCGGCAAAGTGGCCATAGATGTTGCGGTTAATGGCATTTTTCTTTTCGCCAGCGTTGATGTACAAGTTGTACAAATTGCATCACTCCTTTTAATTTTGTCCTGTTCTTATTGTAGCATATTTAATCGTATCTCGTAATCCAGATGTGATATTGTTGGTGCGGCGCTACTTTCTATTTGGCCGATAAGCATCTTGCATGCGGCACTACCCAACCGCCCTGGGTCAAGGGCTACAACAGGTATCTCTGGGTGGAATGTTGCCAAGTAATGGCTGTCATGGAATGATGCGATATTTATATTGTCATGGCCAGTCTTACCTGGGTCAACTTTACTCTCGAACCTACCGCCACCCTTGATAATATTAAGCAGGTTTACGCAAACCACGTCGTCCCCACAAATAATATTGCGTATGCCGCTATCATACATCTCGTGGAATGCATGGTACATTTGATCCTCTGTGTCTGCTTCCCAGGCTATGACTGGTGATGGCAAACCTTTTTCTATAAAAGCGCTTGTGAAGCCTTGCGCCCTGGCACGGTTGGCCGGGAAGGCCTGGCTGGTCACAATAAGGCCGATATTTTCCGACCACAGGCTTATAAGGCGTGTTGTTAAATCTTTAAACGCGCCCATACCGTCATAGCTTACCTGGGTTATGTTGGCGGCCGTAGTTATACCAGTAAGCACTATGGGGATACCTGTTGCAGCCAGCTTTTCTAGTGCATCGTCGCCAATTATGTTTCTTGTAAGCACCATACCATCTGCTTTGCGGCTTTGTATGATGCGGTTTATTTGTTCTAACTCGTCGCCTACCATTATCATGTCATAAGCGGCGCTTGCCGCTGCCTTGCTTACACCAAAAAAGCATTCCAGGAAGAAAGATGAACGTGTAGAGTCCCTGTTTAACGGCATAGAAAAAGCTATGTTGCGGGTTTTTGTTGTGGCTAAGTTGCGTGCGGCTGCGTTTGGTATGTAACCAATTTCGGCTGTATAACGCAATATGCGCTCGCGGGTATTGTCTGATACGCGGCCATTGCCGCTTAATGCCCTTGAAACAGTGGTTTTGGATACACCCAGGGCTTTTGCTATATCGTTTATCATAATACTCCTTAAGATAACCAGGCATAAAAAAATTGCGCAACATTGTTGCGCAATTTGAGAGTACTATATGGGTATAGGGTTGTCAAGAAACTGGTTAACCCCTAGCGTAGAACTTAAGCGTAAATGTCGCACCACGACCATCCCCGCCGCCTTCTACCTCTACATCGCCATCCTGCTCGCGCATGATAGCCATTGCTAATGCCAAGCCAATGCCTATACCTTTCGACGAGCCGCCAAACCTGGCAAACAGGTTTTTTATTCTTTCTCTAGGAATCCCGGTTCCAGCATCTGTTATGGATATACTGTGGCTTATGGGGTTAGTAGCTGCGGCTATTTCGATAGTGCTACCCGGTGGCGAGTGCTCCGACGCATTTTTTATGATGTTGGTAAGGGCCTCTGCAGTCCAATTTTTATCGCAAAATAGCTCTGCCACGCCTATAAGGTTTATGCGTTGGTCTTTGATATCCAGCAGTATTTTTAGCGGAGAAAGAGCTATATCTACAAGCTCTGCCGCAGAAATTTGGATTATGTTAAATGCCGCACTGCCGGATTCGAGTTTGGCCATTTTTAGCAGGGTGCTTGCCAGCCATTCTGTTTGGGTCAAGCCTTGTTTAAGGTTGGAAATAAACTCCGCGTGCTTTTCTGGTGGCGCGGTTTCTAGCAACTCTGCCATTACCATCATGGCTGTTAGCGGGGTTTTTATCTGGTGAGAGATGTCAGCCAATGTGTTGGCCATCGCGGCTTTTTCTTCTTGTAAGTTTTTTGTCTTTTCGTTTAGGCGGGAGGACAGGGTATGGATGTCATTTTTAAGCGTAGAAAG
Organism: Defluviitaleaceae bacterium; assembly: GCA_009785605.1. Lineage (GTDB taxonomy): Bacteria > Bacillota > Clostridia > Lachnospirales > WQUN01 > WRAN01. The sequence goes on from WQVY01000031.1 coordinate 18,761, forward strand.
GCGACCCTCTAAGTTATCGCGAAGGTCTACGGTTTGGCCGTCTATTATACGGCGGATATCACATGACAATGCTTCTATTTCTTTGCGTGAAATAATCATGATTAGTTTCCTATGGCACGGTAGCCTATCCCTCTTACGGTTTCTATTTGCATGGCATCTCCAAGCTTGTCCCTTAGCCGCTTAATATACACTGTTAGTGTGTTATCTTCTACAAATATCCCAGCAGAATCCCAAATCTGGCTTAGTATTTGTTCGCGTGTCAAAACTTGATTCTTGTTATTGATAAAGGTTAGAAGTAAGCGATACTCCAGTGCTGTGACGTCCAAAACTATGCCGCTTATATATGCTTTACCCTCTGCCGGGTTTACGGTTACTTGCCCAAGGGTTAAATTCTCGGCTTGCCCGCCTCGGCGGCGCAGTGCGGCTTTTACTCGCGCAATAAGCTCCCCAAGTCTAAACGGCTTGGTTACATAATCGTCGGCTCCGCTTTCGAAGGCTCTAATAATATTGCCTTCATCATCAACCGCAGTAAGAAAAAGTATAGATACTCCTTTTGACCTTAACCCGTCTATTAGGTCAAAGCCGCTGCCATCTGGCAGACCCACATCCAGGATTGCCAAGTCGTATATGCCTGTATCCCGCTTGGCTGTGGTGATATCTTTTGCATGTGTGACGCTGTAACCTGCTTGCTCCAGGGCATATTTTAACCCAGAAGCTATAATTACATCGTCTTCTACAAGAAATATGCTTTCGCTCATGTCCGCACCTCATCATAGCGGCCACTTATATAGCCCAGCTTGTATAGTATCCACAACAGTGGCTCATCTACACGCGCTGGCGCAAAACTGGCTAACTGCTTGCTTATTAACTCTGGATGCGCACCCAAAGCCGATACCCCAAAAAAGCCAAGATTAGCAAAACGGCGTTTTAGCGCGTTACGTAAATTGGGGTCGACCATGTGCAAAAACGCATCAACTTCATAATTGATAGCATCAAACTGTGACAGGTTAAAAATATTATGATGGCTATAACGTGCAAAAAGGTTGCTTCTTGGGTGGATGTACTCCCCGCTATGGCCAAGAGCTACCAGCAAGTCTGTCTTTGTTAAAACAGCAGCAGTGGCGATGCTGCACGTGCCATTTGCTTGCTTGTAGATGTAGTTTTCTACCAGGCTCACTAGTACCTGTGTAGTGTCACTTGCTATCATACTTGGGTTGAAATTTATGTTGTTTAAGATATGAATCTTATGACTGACATCGCGAAACTGAAGCGGATCAACTAAAAAAATCATCGCCGATGAGTTGCGCATATATGCCGCATAAATATCCATATTAGCACTGCCAGTAGCACCTTCATCTGCTATATCGATGAATGCAATGTTTAACTCTGGCTTAGTTTCATCTGCAAACGAAAACGTAAAAACATATGGCTCTTGGTACACTTCACCAGGCGTGTGGCTAGGGAAATATCCATTTTGCATAAATGGTTCTTCGTACTTTATTTTAAACTTACGGCCGGTTTCATTATTAATAGGCGTACAAAACATATCAAAATTGTGCGAAGTCACAGTCTTGAGTGTATGGACTAAGCTAGCAAAATATGAAGACTTACCAACCTTACTCCCCCCCACGATAGAGATAACCGTGCTAGGCGATAAACCAGCGCTAGGGAGAAGGTCATTGTGGCAATATGGGCAGAGTCTTGTTGATGTCGGGTTATTGTATCTGTCGTAAAGGGTGGTAAGTATCCCTCGTAGGTAGCCTTTGTTTTTCTCGCTATAATCGTCTGGGTTAAGCACCGGTGCAATTGCACCCATTGGGCTCATGTTGAAGCGGGCGCGATGCGCTTCTAGCAGTCGGTCTGGCTCGGCGCGGTAACCGTCTTCATCTATTATATCAGCAGCCCTGAATACTACTTCGTTATGGTCAAAATTGCGGAAGCAATATAAGCACACTATTTCATGTGTGGACTCAATTATCGCGCGTTCTATTGCGGCTTTTTTCTTTTGAAATAATCCCATAATCGTCTCCTTTTGGGCAAACTAACATTTCATTTGAGATTAGCATGGCGGTCTACATATTTTAGCATAAAATGACACAAATATGTTTGCCACTACTGGATATTGCTTGCACATGCATCAAGTGAATATATATGCAAAATACAAATGTTGACATGGAGTAAAAAATACGGCACAATACACTAGTCAGTGCATATTTATGCGCATCTCGTGAATGTATATGCACACACCATGTCCCTTTTACCCCTATCCCCCCAACTAGTAAAGGAGATAAACTATGACCAACCAAGTCCTACAACACCAACCCAGCCAGTATATTCTTCCCACATATGCCAGATACCCTGTGACCTTTACAAAAGGCCAAGGTTGCCGCCTATGGGACGCAAACGGTAAAGAATATATAGATTTTATGTCGGGTATAGGCGTCACATCTATTGGCCATGCCCACCCTGCATGGGTACAAGCCATATCAACCCAAGCGCAAAACCTTGCCCATGTATCCAACCTATTTCATACAGAGCCTGGTGCAAAACTAGCCCACAAATTATGCGAGATAAGCAACATGGCCGGTGTATTTTTTTCAAACTCCGGCGCAGAGGCCAACGAAGGGCTTATTAAAACCGCCCGCAAATACAGCCGTGATAAATATGGCAGTGACCGCGCAACTATTATTACACTAGAAGGTTCCTTTCACGGGCGCACTATAACAACACTTACGGCTACAGGCCAAGATAAGTTTCACAACCATTTTCACCCTTTTACCCCTGGTTTTAGATATGTAAAGCCTGGCGATATACAGGCGTTGGAGGCCCAAGGCAATGATGTTTGCGCCTTATTAATAGAAACAATACAAGGCGAAGGCGGCGTAATGCCTTTGGACACCGAATATGTACATGCAGCAGCGCAGTTGTGTAAAGAGCGCGACTGGCTGCTTTTGGTAGACGAAGTTCAAACGGGCATAGGCCGCACAGGTAAGTGGTTTGGTTATCAACACTTTAACATTAGCCCAGATGCGATAAGTTTTGCTAAAGGCATAGCAGGTGGCCTACCATTTGGCGGTTTTTTGGTTGCCGATAAGTTAAATGCGACTTTGGGCCCTGGCGACCATGGCTCGACATACGGTGGCAACCCAATATGCGCGGCCGCCGCCCTGGTTGTGCTAGAAATAGTAGAGCCTCTGCTACAGCAGGTTACCGCAAATGGTGAATATATATGCGATAAAATTAACGCAATGAACTTACCGCAAGTAACCGACATACGCGGTAAAGGACTAATGCTTGGCCTTAAAATAAAAGACCAACCACCAGCCGAAATTAACGTAAAGCTACTAGATTCTGGCCTGGCAGCCCTGACAGCGGGCACAGATATACTACGGTTTTTGCCCCCACTAATAATAGAAAAAAAAGATATTGACATGGGGCTAAAAATATTGCACAATGTGCTAGGCGCTGCATAAATATGCAACGCAAACGCATACTTACCCATCTAGAGGAGGATATACTATGAAAAAAGATTTAACTAAAATGCTGGATTTAAGCAAGTCTGAAATCCTATCAATCCTGGACTTGGCCGACAGCATCAAAGCCGACTTCAAAAACGGCAAGCCAACAAAAACACTTGAAGGTAAGACCCTGGCAATGATTTTTCAAAAATCATCGACCCGTACCCGCGTATCATTTGAGGTAGGTATGTACCAACTTGGCGGTTCGGCTCTTTTCTTATCTGCATCTGACCTGCAAATGGGCCGCGGCGAGCCTATCGAAGACACCGCTCGCACACTTAGCCGTTATGTAGACGGGATAATGATACGTACCTTCGCGCAAAAAGACGTAGAAGACTTGGCAAAATGGGCTACAATCCCAGTAATAAATGGCTTAACAGATTATGACCACCCATGCCAAATCCTGGCTGACCTCATGACAGTACGCGAACATAAAGGCAAGCTAGACGGCCTAAAATTGGCCTTCGTGGGCGACGGCAACAATGTATGTAACTCTTTGGTAATTGGCAGCCTTAAATGTGATATGAAGGTATCTGTAGCTGTACCCGAAGGCCACGAGCCTCACGAAGATGTGCTTAACTTTGCAAAAAAATACCCCAATACATTCGAACTAGTACGCGACCCAGCCCAAGCCGCCAAAGACGCAGATGTTGTGGTAACAGATGTGTGGGCCAGCATGGGCCAAGAAGATGAAGCCAAAGCCAGGCAAAAAGCATTAGCCAACTACCAAATCAACTCTGCGCTAATGGCTCATGCCAAGTCCGACGCAATCGTACTTCACTGCCTACCAGCCAAGCGCGAACAAGAAATTACAACAGAGGTATTTGAGGCTCATGCAAATACAATCTTTGACGAAGCAGAAAACCGCCTACACGCCCAAAAGGCTGTAATGGCAATGCTAATGAAGTAATATTTATACCAGCAGATACAAAAAAGGTGCTACCGCATTGGCAAACGCGGTAGCACCTTTTTTATTGTAGTCCAATATCAATGCTTACTTTACACAGGCAATAATATAATGCGGCTAACAGTAACGCGGTTGGCATGTTTGAAGTCAACCAAGTCCCCTACCGTCTCATCGAACGGGTTGGCCAGCAACATCCTATTAACCGCTGTGCTTACCATAAACGAAGTAATGTTTGCTACAGGGTCTGGTATGCGTACTGTCCTTGTGCCGCCAAGCGATGTGGCAAAGACTAATTCGCCGGTTTCCCTTATATTTTCCATGTTTTCACCTCCTTTTTCACAAATTTGAACAATTTAAATCCTCATTAGCGCAGTTGAAGCACTCGAACCTTGCGTATCTGGTAAACAGCGTCTTCTTGGACTGAGTTAATTTGTACCGCTAGGTTGTATAGCTCCGTGTCGGTTGCCAACACGTCAAAGTTGCGAAAGCTAAACACGCCTGGGTTGTAGTTTAGTACAAGTCTCCTGCCACGTTCGTTCATTGTATCCCTCCTTTCTTTATTTTTGTTAATTAAAGCGCTAACCATTGGGTTGCTTGATTAATCAAGCAGTCCTGCCCTGGTGGTAGTCACCAGCTCCGCCCCGCGTATGGATGTTGGCGTGCCGCCGCTTGTGATGATAATACCGCCGGCTATCATTTCATCCATTGCTGTTTGCGCACGGGCAGATGTAAGTGTCATATCCGCGCGGGGGATAGATAGCCGTACTACCTTGCCGATATTAGAATTGAAGGTTAGTATTGCGTTATTCCTTGTGGTCATTTTTTCACCTCCTTTCTGGTTATTGAATACAGGTTCTCATTTACCGTGTTGCGTTACACACTCTCGTCAACCAACTCTGTTGTAATGGTCAAAAATGCGTTGTTGCCTGTGCGGCCCGTCAACCCGCTAACCGCATTTAGGAAGTTGTCTACCTGCTCGCTTTGGATGCTTGGGTTTATGCGGTGGTATGAGTGGATTGTATCGCCTGCATTGTCGGTAAACCGTAAAGAGGCAGATATATGCTTGTTTGCAATTGCCATTGTTTCACCTCCTTTCGTAAAGTTTATCGTCCGCTGGTCTATGACCAATGGCTATTGGCCACTGGCCATCGGTCACTAGCCTTGTAAATTTCACATTTGTGCGGCTCGATGAATCGATTATACACGCAACGTGTAATTTATTTCTAAGACAATGTCTTAGATTTTGTCATTGCTGATATTTTGATATACTTTTGTTGGGTTTCACTTGAAAACAGAAGAAAGAGGCGTGTAGTGCTGAAGTCTCGGAATGGAGATTGACATGAGAGTAGTCCTAGCAAGTGACCATGCGGGTTATGCCATGAAAAAAGAGCTGGCACCTTACATTACATCACTGGGCCACGAAGTGACCGATATTGGCACCTATAGCAGCGAAAGCGTCCACTATCCTATGTATGGGCGGCTTGCGGCAGAAAAAGTTGCAACAGGCGACGCAGACAGGGCAATACTGGTATGCGGCACAGGTATTGGCATATCTCTTGCCGCAAACTCTGTACAGGGCATACGTTGTGTAAACTGTACAGAGCCATATACCGCACTGCTTTCGAGGCAGCACAACAACACAAATGCCATAGCACTTGGCGGGAGGGTAATAGGCATAGAAATGGCAAAGATGATTATAGAAACATGGCTTGCAGCCAACTTTGAAGGCGGTCAGCGCCACACCATGCGCGTTGATATGCTAACAGCAATGAGCGACAAACCTGTCCCCGGCGCATACAGTGCGCTTGAAATATCATGAGCGGCATAAAAATCCACCCAAGCATACTTTGTGCCGACCACGGCAGCTTGGCAATGGAAATTAAGCAGATGACAGATGCAAGTGCGGACTACTTCCATGTAGATGTAATGGATGGAGATTTTGCACCAAACTTTGCATGCGGCACAGAAATTATGAAATGCATAAAAAAGCATAGCCATATACCAATGGATGTACACCTGATGGTTAATAGCCCTGCCAGGCATATAGGTTTTTTTCGTGATTTGGGGGCAGACATTATAACCATCCACCCAGAGGCAGATAAACAAGCCGCCCGCACCTTGGCTGCTATCCGCGAAACGGGTGCTATTGCCGGTATCGCCATCAACCCCGGCACTTCTGTTGAAACCATTAAGGAGCTGCTGCCCATATGTGGACATGTATTGGTTATGACGGTCAACCCCGGCTTTGGTGGGCAAAAATTTTTGGATTTTACATTGAGGAAAATTAAAGAGCTTGGGACACTTTCTAGAGAGTATGATTTCTCCCTTTGTGTTGACGGCGGGGTATCACACAGCAATATAAAAAAGCTGGCACTCTTGGGAGTTACCAACTTTGTTGTAGGCTCGGCATTGTTTGGCTTACATGATTATGCAAAAGCGGTCCATGAGCTTAGGGGTGAGGCTCAAGATTAGGCATTTGTGTCGTTTCTTTGTTCTTTGGCTAGAGTATAATCCCGCAGTTTCAAATGCTGCGTTAGCTCCGCACTGCCCGATGGGCATACATACATATGATACTCCATGAAATTACCTGTTGTTTCGCGCTTGTAAACCTCACGGCCTGGTATGCCGTTGTCCCCTGCGTGGCGGTGGCCTATGCCTTCTAGCCGCTTTTGATGTCGCAAAAGTTTGAGTTCTTATCAAATAACAAACCCTTGATGCAGTGAATAGCGGTAATAATGGAAAAATCAGAAAAACACACAAGATGCAAAACCCGAAAAAATATTTTCCCCAACCACTGAACCAAACCATAAAATCCGCGACTTATATATGAACGCGTTCAAAGGCAAAACTGTGAAAGGGCAAAACAGCGAAAGGAAAAGTTTATGAAACCAAGAGGGCTTGAAAATTATGTTGAATATTTCTTGAAGGTGGCCATCCAAAAGTGTGGCAATCTTGACGAAGCGCAAGACTTATGTCAAGAAGTCATGCTTGCCGCACTCAAATATATGGCGAGCGGTAAAGAAATAAGCGACATAAAAGCATGGCTCTCAGGTGTAATGAACCGAAAATTCTACGACGCTTTGCGCAGGAAGTACAAACTTCCAACCATCAGTATCAATGATGTGGCTATGATAATTGACGATGACGAAAGTGATGTGATTACCGATATTGATGAAGCAGAAGAACTTCGCAAACAGGTTGCTTTTTTGTCTCGTATTTACCGGGAGGTCATTGTCCGTCATTATCTCAATGGCGAAAGTGTTGAAGATATTTCCAAGGCTTTGGCTATCCCGGCGGGCACGGTAAAAAGCAGACTGTCCGGTGGAAGGACGCAAATTAAGAAAGGATTTGATGGTATGGAGAACTACACGAAAAACAGTTACGAACCACAAATACTCTATGTGAGCATAAGTGGCGAGCCCGGCATAAACGGCGAGCCGTATAACCTTACAAATAACAATATAATAGGACAAAATCTTTTGATACTTGCTTACGATAAACCCGTAACGGAAACCGAGCTTGCAAAAGCAATTGGTATACCCACGGCGTACATTGAGTCAATTGTCGAGTCCCTTGTTAGTGCCGAATTGATGAAGCGTATCGGAAACAAAGTCTATACCGATTTTATCATCTACTCACATGACGATACAGGCGCAAAAATCAAATCGCAAATAGAGTTAATAGATAATAACTTCAGTTTATTCTGGAAGCCGCTACAAAGCGGGCTTGATAGATTAAAAGCGACAGATTTTTACATCGGTTTATCGAAAAGGAGACAGCGGAAACTTGAGTTTTATTTTTTGATGCACACGATGTCGGCTTGCTTTTTTGGCGTAGGCAGTAAAATTTATGACCCAAAGCACGACTACCCCCAACGTCCCAACGGCGGAAAATGGGTGGCTATGGGAAACACTCATCCAATGGACAAAAGTAGTGAAGACAACGAATATGGCAAGTACAACTGGTCAGGTGAAAGAACAAGCGAAATACAGTACAGGCTTGGTACAAAAAAATTAATTTTGAAGGTTTTTGATACAGAGCTTGAGGAGAAACGGTACTATGCCGCCGGTAGTAAAAACAATACTATATACACTCTTAATGATGTTGATTTAGCGCAAATGCTGTATATCATCAACGAAGGCATTAACCCGTCCGATACGGGAGCCGACTTGTTGCTTTTTGAAAATATCCCACACTTTGCAGAATGCGGTGTTCTTCATATCGAAAATGGCAAGCCTGTTGTTGATATCCCAATATTGTGTTTTTTGTAAAATTGAAATGTAGCAAAAGTTAATAAAAAAGTGTAGCACCGAAAGGCGGATGTAAAAAAGAGTAAACCCGCCGAAAAAACAGAAAAGCCGATAAACTGTGAGTAGAAAA
>WQVY01000032.1 GCA_009785605.1 Defluviitaleaceae bacterium
TAATTATGAGCAATTTAATATAGCAGAAAGTCAATGGCTTATCCCTGCTGGTGTTGAGTTTGATGAGTATGCCATAATTGATTATCGAACAACAAAAGAAGATGCCCAGAACGTTATAAAAAATGCTTGTGCTATTTTTCTGCTTGGTGGCAAGGCGGCTGTACAAAGGGCATTTTTGGATGAGTATGACATTTTAACGGCTATCAACGATAGCAATGCAAGTGTTATTATGGGCGTTAGTGCAGGGGCTATGAATATGAGTGCAAAATGGATTTCTTCAAAACATATATCAATAGGCAGTGCGAGATACACCGCTGGGAAAAGCAGTGTCACGGATGGTCTTGGGCTTGGTAATTTCGCCTTTGAGGCACATATTGATATTAACAACTCAGCTTTGTTTGAAAGGGATTTATTTCCTCTTTCGCAAACAATTGATATATACGCAGGGTGCTATGAAAGTGTTATCCGTGTAAAGGATGGTAAAAAAGAATTTTATGGTGATGTGTATTTGATTTCTAATTCCAACATTCAAAAAATGGAGGAATCTAGTGCAAGCTGAAACGTTAATCAACTAACAAACCACAAACATTCCCACCTGAAAGGAGTAACCACATGTCTATCCCAATAAACGCCACATCAAACCCGTATGCAATGCCGCGTAACATGCAGGTTGCACGCAATGGTATGGTTGCAACATCTCAGCCCCTAGCCGCCCAAGCCGGCCTTGAAATTTTGCAAAAAGGCGGCAATGCCATAGACGCAGCAATAGCAACTGCAGCATGTCTTACTGTAGTAGAACCAACATCCAACGGCATAGGTGGCGACGCTTTTGCTTTGGTGTGGGTGGACGGTAAACTTCATGGGCTCAATAGCTCCGGCCCGTCACCAGAAAGCATATCCATAGATGCAGTAAAGGCCCTAGGGCATACAGAAATGCCAAAGATGGGCTGGCTACCAGTAACAGTGCCCGGTGCACCTGCCGCATGGGCTGCACTTAGTAAGCGCTTTGGCAAGCTGTCTCTAGCAGAGTGTCTTGCACCGGCCATAAAATATGCACGCAACGGCTATCCCCTCTCCCCAGTATTGGGGCGGGGCTGGAGCGGGGCGTTTATGGCTTACAGGGCACGTTTTACCACGCCGGAGTTTGCTGCTTGGTTCGAAACATTTGCACCAGAAGGCCGCGCTCCCAAAATAGGGGAGATGTGGGCTTCCCCTGCCCACGCCACAACGCTAGAAGATATTGCAGACACCTACGCCGAAACGTTCTATAGAGGTAGAATCTCCAAAGTGATAGCGGATTCTTCCGAAAAGCACGGCGGCTTCTTGCGCGAGGCGGACTTGGCGGCATACGCACCACAGTGGGTAAACCCTATATCTGCAAATTATCGCGGCTATGATATATGGGAGATACCACCAAACGGGCAGGGTATAGTTGCGCTTATTGCCCTTAACATCATGAAGGGGTACGAAATCACCCTTGGCATGCATGGGCGCGACGATATTAGTGTTTATCACAAGCAGTTTGAAGCAATGAAACTGGCATTTACATGTGGCAAAGCCGTAATCACAGACCCATCATATATGCAAACAACCATAGAAGACCTGCTTAGCGACAGTTTTGCTAACAATTTAAGAAGCCAAATCAACCCTACCGCTAACGAGCCAGAAGTGATACTCCCTCCCAAAAGCGGCACGGTATACCTCGCCACTGCAGACGGCGATGGTAATATGGTCAGCTTTATACAAAGCAACTACATGGGCTTTGGCAGTGGCGTGGTAATCCCCGGCACAGGCATAGCAATGCAAAACCGCGGCGCGGACTTTAGCCTAGACCCGACTCATGCCAATGCACTCAAAGGTGGCAAACGTACGTATCACACAATTATCCCAGGTTTTATAACCAAGGGCGCTAACCCAATAGGCCCCTTTGGGGTAATGGGTGGATATATGCAGCCCCAGGGGCATATGCAAGTGGTCATGAATATGGTTGACTTTGGACTCAACCCCCAAGCTGCCCTGGATGCACCAAGATGGCAGTGGACAACGGGCAAACATTTTGAGGTAGAGCATCACTTCCCCAAACATATTGCCCAAGGGCTTGCCGGGCTTGGACATAGGATTACTGTACCGCTGGAATCTGGTGGCTTTGGGCGCGGGCAGGTTATTGTGCGTGATATAGAAAGTGGTGTACTTATGGGAGGTACAGAGTCACGGACAGATGGTGCTATAGCTGCGTGGTAAATGGCATGTTGCTTGGCACGATAATTGTTTAATATTCACACATATACGGAGGCGATAATATGCACCATTACCCCCTACTACTTACCCCCATATACAAGCAAATGCTATGGGGCGGCAATAGGCTCAACGCCATATACAACCGCAACTCGCCCCACAATAATACAGGCGAGAGCTGGGATATATCCTGCCGTCCAGGTGAGATGGGTGTAATAGAAAACGGCCTTGCCGCTGGCCAAACCCTGGCAGAATACATCGCCGCAGACAAAACAGGTACACTGGGCACACGCCTGGTAAGCCTGGACTCTTTCCCACTGCTGGTAAAATTAATAGACGCAAATGATTATCTGTCTGTACAAGTCCATCCGGGGGATGATTTAGATGAGGTTGCACTCCACAGCGCAACAAGCACCAGCCAATGGCAAGCATCAGACACCGGCAAGTCAGAGATGTGGTACATCCTAACCCCCCCCACAGACGGCCACCTAATAATGGGCCTTAAGCCAGGCATCACCCCGGCTATCCTACGCACAGCCATAGAAAGCGGCACAGTAGAATCTTGCCTACACCGCTTACCTGTAGCAGCAGGTGATATTGTAAATATCCCCGCAGGGCTTATTCATGCACTAACCCCAGGGGTTATGGTGGCGGAAGTGCAACAAAACTCAGACATAACATACCGCATATACGACTACAACCGCGTAGGCATAGACGGCAAACCGCGGGAGCTGCACATAGAAGAATCCCTGGCTGTGGCTGACTTCGAAAACAAAATCCCAAAAACCACTATCCCGGGCCTTGTAATTAAAAAAGGCGACTGCACATTTACGTATGCAATCGCCAATAAACATTTTGCTATTATCAAGTACAACCTGCACAGCAGTTTCACAGAAACATCCGACCCGGCGGCCTTTAGTATCTTTACATGTGTTGAAGGCGAGGTCACAATCACGCCCCATGCCATGCCAGGCGTAGCTGCCGCGGCAGTGCAACTTGCAACAGGCCGCTCGGTATTTATCCCGGCCGGGCTTGGGAGTTATACCATCCACCCTAAGGGCGAACACGCAACTATACTAAAGAGCTACGTGCCGGACGTTAAAAAAGACTTCGTAGCGCCGCTGCTTGCATACGGCTATACAAGAGATGAAATTGCTGCTTATACCGCTACTGCGCTATAGCCAATTAATACGTTATAACTAGTTTTTCGTAGGTTGCTTATCATTTTTTTTATTACTTTTCCAAGAAAACGAGTGCTTCCCTATTTTGATTTGGTAGCCGTCCGCATAATTCCCTATATCGTCTACAAACAAGGACAATAACTCCCCACGGGTTAAGTCGCCTTGCTCTATACCCATGTCTTCACGTATTAGGTGCAGTAATTTTTCTATGTGCAGTAGATGTTCTTCTAGCGTAAAATCAGGGGCCTTTTTCTTATATTCGGCCCATTTTTTTACAATCTCGTCAGAGCCGTATAGTATTATCTCACGCGACATTTCTCTTATCAGTTGTGAGCGCACAGCTTCGTCTATCTTCCCTGCATCATCTTTTTTCTCTACCATGTCAAATAACATGTTAACAAATTGGGTATATGGTGCTTCTAGCTTTCTTAGCAGCATAGCTTTGCGCTTATATTTAAACTCGGATTTTTTTAGTCGCATAGAAATTACAGAGTTGGCTATCAGGCCCATGACCGTAACCATACCAGATATTAAAGCGATAATTATTACCGTATCCATTGTAGAAACCGTGTGTATCAGCTCCATCAACCGTAGCCACAGTAGCCTAATAAGCGCACCAGCACCAACAAGTACGGCTACAAAAATGCCCAAAGCCACCAAACAGCCAACATTAGGGGTCGTAAACTTGCGCGAAAGACTTTGTTTGTCCATGTGTATATCATCCTCTTAACATAGATTTGCATAGTATCGTGGTATTACATCAGGGCTTAATTAATACCCGTGTGCAAGTATAGCCGTTATTAATGTGTTAGGCTATAATTTGTTAATTACATTTCACGGGGGTGGTAAGATTGTATATTAACCAAAGCAAAAACGTAAAGCATCAATATTCTAGCGACAAGAACCTAGCCGCAAGAATCAACCTTCATGCAAAGCACAGTACAAACAAGCAAGGGTTTTTCCCATGGCTGTTTGAGCATTACCAGTTTAGTAATAGCGGCACGATATTAGAGCTTGGCTGCGGTAACGCAATGCAGTGGAAAGGAAGGACATCAAAACTACCGCATGGCAGCAGCCTAATACTGTCGGACTTTTCGCATGGGATGTTGGAAGCGGCAAAAGAAAATCTTTCACCTATACAAGACAATATTAGCTTTATGCAAATAGATATCCAAGACATCCCATTCCCGGCAGGGGCATTCGACACCATTATAGCCAACCACATGCTTTACTATGTGCCTGACATAGACAGTGCGCTGGCACAGGTGAGCAGAGTACTAAAAAAAGACGGAAGGTTTTACGCTACAACAATAAGCAATAACGGAGGCGGTATAGGAGAGTATATCCGTGATGTTATGAAAAAATTTGGTGTTGACGCAAGTGAATATGCTCAAAACATACCATTTAACATAGAAAACGGCAGCGACATCCTGGGGCGGCATTTTGCATCTGTAAAACGGTACGACTATGTAGACTCGTTAGCAATTACAGAAACTAATGATTTAATAGACTGGCTGCAATCTTCTATGTTTATGTCTGGCTTTGGTGAAGAAAGTATCCGCGAACTTTATGAGTACTTCGAAAATATAAGAGTTGCGCAGGGCTCTATCAACATCCCAAAGGAAACTTGTTTGTTTATACAGCAAAATCAATGAGAAGCGGTCCTTGCCCGAGCCGAATTTGCCAACGCTTCAAGGCAAAATCGGCGACAGGCGAGATCGACTTCGAATTATTTTGCTATATTGTAAAATAAAAAATGTGAACATAGCTTAGAACGGAGTGACAATATGTACCGCGTAAAAAGACAGGAAGACATAGAAAGCAACTACAAGCTTATGGCCTACATGGCCAAGCGTGTACTGGAAGACGACAAAGATGATATTGCCAGCCTAGCCAACATATCCGCCGTAATAAACGGCTATATGGATCGTATAAACTGGGTGGGCTTTTATATCATGAAAGATGGCGAGCTTGTACTAGGCCCGTTCCAGGGTCTACCCGCTTGTATTCGTATACAGGTAGGCAAGGGTGTGTGCGGCACCGCCGTAGCCGAGCGTAAAACGCAAATTGTGCCAAATGTACACAACTTTGCTGGCCACATTGCATGTGATTCCGCTTCGCTGTCTGAAATTGTCATACCCATTTACAAAAATGGGGAGGTCTACGGTGTGCTGGATGTAGACAGCCCAGTGCTTAACCGCTTTGGGGAGTTAGAGGACAAATATTTGCAAGAAATATGTACGCAGTTAGGCGCGCAAATTTCTGGAGTGTAACAGTATAAACCGGCTCAGTTACAAGAGAGGGGGTGTTAACGTTGACCTTGACACAATCGTGAAAACCCAAAAAATGCTGATTATATGGATTTATTTCGTTCTATATACGAACTTGCAATCAATAAATTTGCGATTTCCCAGGGAAATGCTCTATTGATTATATTCTTGATATGCACCCTCCTGCCACACTTGAACACAGGAGGCCAACCTTTACACTGCTAAAACTAAGTAGCCGTGTAAAGGTATCAATAAATCGAAACAATAGTCTATTTGGTTGCATTTGTAAACGATATGCGTTAAAATAGGCAAAAAGGGAGGGCTTTAGATGACAAAAACAGCGAGCTTAAATATCCGTCTTAACCCAGAAGTTAAAAAAACAGCAGAAACCGTTTATGCACAATACGGCTTATCGCTAACAGAAGCTGTTACGGTATTCATTCATCAATCATGCAATATTGGAGGGTTGCCCTTTGATTTGCGTCCTTCCCGTCCAAATGCTGAATCGCTTTTGGCAATTGCCGAGGCGAATAGAATCAGTCGCGACCCGTCTGTAAAAGGATATAAAGACATGAATGCACTTTTTGAGGATTTAGATAATGATGAGTGAAACTAAGTACGAAGTAAAGGAAACCAGTCAGTTTAAAAAGGATTATCGTTTGGCAAAAAGGCGCGGCCAAAATATTCAATTGCTAAAAGACATCATCATTCAACTAGCCAATGACCAACCACTGCCTGAAAAAAATCGAGACCATACCCTAACTGGTGACTGGAAGGGCTTTAGGGAATGTCATGTTGCGCCTGATTGGCTGCTCGTGTACAAAAAGGAAAATGATATCCTTGTATTAACGCTTACCCGATTAGGCTCACATAGCGATTTGAATTTTTAACAGAGGGATGGAGGACGGATCATAATGTGGTCAAATGTTCTACTAACAGATGCTGGGTTTTACTATGACAATGAATTAGACAAACCATTAACAGCACTAATCCAACGTTTTGAATCAATGCTTGAAAAGCCTTTTAATGAAACTAAAATATTATTTATACCAACTGCGGCAATGCAGGATAAGGATAAAGCTACGGAAATTTCTGATAGGTTGCAAAATGAGTTGTTGCAAATGGGAATTCTACCCGACAATATTACTACACACGATATTGATGGTTCTCTAACAGAACACGATGTAATGACCTTTGATGTTGTTTATTTTACTGGAGGAAATACACCGTACCTTGCTAAACGCGTTAGAGAAGCGGCGTTCGATGAAATAGTTAGAAAATTTGTGTATGCTAATAAGGTTTATGTCGGGATGAGTGCGGGAAGTTACTTGGCTATGACTAATTTTAATGTGGACGGCCTCAAAGAAAGCAGTCCAATGGACTTCGCAGGGCTGGGCTTAATTAACGCATATTTTACTGTCCATTGTGAACCGGGGACGCCAAATCGTGCAGATTTCCCATTGCCACATATATCCTTGAGTACGAATCAAGCAATAGCTGTCAGATGGAATGGGTACGAGGTAATAACAGAACCTATAAAGGAATCATGGGTATAACATTCATTGGGTTTTTGAAATTGTATCAAAGTTAACGTACAAAAAGGGCTGTCTCGTAACAGCCCCGAAAAAAAAGAGAGCGGCGCGAAGCGCACAGCTCTCTTTTTTTTTCTAAAACTGGGTCTTAGATTTTGTCATGGAAATCAGATGGTTCAGTTTACATTAGCATCAGCATAATATCTACCCAAAAGAAAAGAGTAAGCCATATAATAAAAAGAGGCAATAATGATGTCAATATAGCAATAATTATAATTGTTTTACGACTAAGTTTTTTTCTTTTTAAGTAAATTATAGCACCACCGATGACATACGGAAGAAACATTAAAACTTAAATGATTGGTAGTAAAACAATCATCTCCATAACAAGGTTTATTCTTTATCCCTAAGCGCTTCAAGTTCTAGCTTGCGTGCGGCAATAACTTTTTGTTGTACATCGCTTGGGGCTTCGTCATACCGCTCAAACTCCATTACAAAACTTCCGCGCCCTTGAGTCATGGACCTAAGGTCTGTTGCATATTTTTGCATTTCGGACAGGGGTGCTTCTGCGGAGATTTCTTGCTTCTTGCCTATCTTCTCCATGCCCATGATCCTGCCGCGGCGCTTGTTCATGTCGCCCATGATATCGCCGGTATAGTCGTCAGGTACCAAAACAGATATCTTCATTACTGGCTCAAGAAGTACAGGCTTGGCTGTCATAAACGCTTCCTTGAAGCATTTTATTGTTGCCATTTTAAATGCTATTTCAGATGAGTCTACAGCATGGTAGCTACCAAACACCAGCGTGGCCTTAAGGCCAACTACGGGGTAAGCTGCTAATGGGCCGGCCTTTACACTTTCTTGTATGCCTTTTTCAACGGCTGGGAAGTATTGCTTGGGGACAGCGCCGCCTACTATTTTTTCTTCAAATACATATGGTTCTTCGTTGTTGCCAGAATGTTCAAACACCATTTCAACATCGCCAAACTGGCCGCTTCCGCCAGATTGTTTCTTGTGCTTGGCCCTTAGCTGAACTTTGGATTTTATCATTTCGCGATATGGGACTATGGGCAAGCTCAGTTCTGCTTCTATTTTGTATCTTGCCTTCAAGCGGTTTATGAGAACATCCAACTGGCTGTCGCCCAAGCCGGAAATAATGGTCTGCTTTGTTTCTGCATCCACTTTGTACAGTAGGGTCTTGTCTTCCTCTAGCAACTTGGATACAGACGATGCAATTTTGTCTTCGTCGCCTTTGCCCTTGGGTGCGATTGCCATAGACAATAACGACGGTGGGGCAGCAAACCGCGGCACTTTCATGAGGTTGGCCTTTGTGCAAAGGGTATCCTGGGTAGCGGTTATGGCCAGCTTAGCAATTGCGCCTATGTCACCGGCTCTTACTTCGCTTGCCTCTATTTGGTCTTTGCCGCGCATTAGGTATATATGGCCTGGTTTTTCTGGTGCGTCTTGGTTGATGTTAAAGAGCTGGACATCGCGCTTAACCGTACCAGAATAGACACGGAACAAACTAAGCCGCCCTACATATGGGTCCGCGATGGTTTTAAACACGAACGCGCACAGTGGGCCACTGTCACTGCACGGTAACTCTATCATTTCACCTTTGCCGTCTTCTACGTTTACTTTAGACTTCAAAACTGCCGCAGATGGCAAGTGGGTTGTTAGTACATCCAACAAGGGTATAGCGCCTACTGCCGTTGTGGAAACACCACAAAGTACAGGTGTTATTGCACCGCTGGCTATACCAGTTTGCAAGCCTTTTTGCATTTCGTCTGGGGTTAGTTGCTCGTCGCCAAAGAATTTTTCCATTAATTCTTCGTCTGTTTCGGCTATGGCTTCTAATAATGCGGCGTGGCGTTCTTCATATTCGTCTGCCAGGTCTGCTGGCATGTCGCATGGCTTTGTTGCTGTGCCGTCGTAGGCGTAGGCTTTGCCGGTAAGTACATCCACATAACCAGCCAGTTTATTGCCTTGTTTAAATGGCAATTGCAAAGGTGTTACCCCTGCGCCAAAAAAGTCTCTCATATTGTCTACGACTTTAAGGAAGTCTGCGTTTTCGTCGTCCATTGCGCTCAAATAAATGATACGTGGTAGGTCTTTGGCTACAGCGTTTTCCCACGCGACTTCCGTCCCTACTTCAATGCCAGACTTGGCCGAGGCCAAAATAAGTGTGGCATCTGCCACAGACAGTGCCTCATGTACAGCGCCAGCAAAATCAAAGAAACCTGGTGTGTCCAGGAAGTTGATTTTTGTGCCACTCCACTCTACAGGTATGACGGAGGCGCTAATGGAAACACCGCGCCTTATTTCTTCCGCATCATAGTCACTAACGGTGTTGCCGTCTTCAACGCGGCCTATGCGGCTTGTAACTTTTGTTACATTTAGAGCCGCTTCCATTAATGTTGTCTTGCCGCAACCGCTGTGCCCAAGTACAGCAATGTTGCGGATCTCGTTTGCCGTGTAAACCTTCATATTACCCTCCATACAAATATATAGTTTTTGCCGCGTTATTGTGGATTATGCAGACAGAAGCCACATATCCCCGGCTATTATAGAGTCAAACTGCCAAGATGACAATACATTCTTCTTAAAGCACTCATAAAAAATACACCTGCCTGTAAGAATACGGTATTCTTACAGGCAGGCGGTTTTGATGATTGGGCCAAAAGCGATCATCTTAAACTGCAGAGCCTTACATTGCTTTTATGTCCTTCAAGCGCCGCAATATAATCGTTGGATTTTCTACCCAGTGGCGACCTTGTTGCATATGCCGGTCATTTGCAGCAATTGCGTCATCTATAGTAACAAACACAAATTGTTGGCTTGTTTTGTGCTCGTAGTCTGTTAATTGTGGCTGTGTGTGTATATCTTCTATAGCGCAATAAAAGCATGTGAAATTCCTTTCGATTATTGTGTTAGTGCTGCTGTTTTTATAAATCAAAACGTATTTCCCATTTTCAAACTCTCTAATCGAATGCAGTTTTACGGTAGCACCTGCTTCTTCTTTTATTTCCCTGACAAGAGCCTCTATGGGAGTCTCTCCGTCTTCTATACCCCCGCCAGGCAAGTCATACAAATTATCATTTTTAAAATGAATCAAGCCAATTTTATCGTCTTTGATTATTATTGCCTTAACGGCATTTACGACACGGCGTGGAAGCTGTTCATATTCATCTCTTTCGCAAAGCATTATTGTTTTCATGTCACCCTCCTAAATACACTAACCAGAAGCTTTAATTTAGCCTTGCTTATTCTTTCATGTTAGACTGCAAAAATCAACAATGGCAACACATGTGTGCCGCATTATAGGACTGCCATAGTTTGCAAAAAATATTTATGCAGTTTTTGTTGAACTGTAAATATATTTTGGGGATTGCATACAGTTAACTCAATAAAAACTAATATTTTATTGACAAATATGTTCACATGAGGCATATTATATCCGAACTCTTGTGGCATTGTATATGAAAAATGGATGCCAAAAATCTAAAGGAGGAAACAAAAACTATGAAGAAAGCAAAAAAGGTGCTTAGCATCATGCTAGTAATTGCGTTGTTGGCAACTATAGCTACCGCTTTTACAGCATGTAGTAGCAACGACACTGAGTTGGTATTCGCATGGTGGGGCGGAGACATGCGTGCAGATCAAACCCACACAGTAATTGATATGTTCCTAGAGCAAAATGACGATGTTGATTACATCGAAGGCTTGTTTACATCTTTTGGCGACCATTGGCCAGCATTGGCTATCAGGGCCGCCGCCAACGACTTGCCTGACCTTGTCCAGCATGACGTAGCTCACCTATTATCATGGGTTGAGGCCGGTCACTTGGTAGACCTTACACCGTTTATCAACGACCACCGCATAGACATGCGCAATGTACCGCAAAGCGCAGTCAACACAGGTCGCGTACCAGGGCACCCCGGTATTTACGCAATCCCAACAGGCATGAATGTAGCAGCTATGTTGTACAACGCAACATTGCTAGAAGAGCTTGGCCTAGAAGCACCACGCAACATGACACTGGACCAGTTTATAAACCTGAGCCGTGAAATTTATGCACAAAGCGGCGTACGTACAAACTGGGCGCACAATGACCCGTTTAATCAGATGAACGTACACCTTCGTGCACAAGGCGCATCCCTGTTTAGCGGCGGCGGGCTTGGCGGCACAGTAGAGCAATACGAGCAATTCTTTAATGTAGTAATCCAAGGCATAGAAGAAGGTTGGCATATCCTACCCGAGCATATTGCTGGCCGCGAAGGCAGCGAGCAAAATGCGTTTTGGTACCCACCAGGAGACGAAAATGCAAACCTGCGCACATGGAACTCACCAGTATGGTCCAACATGCTCAACGGCTACATGAACGATGCACCAGACTGGATGGAAATTGGTATGACAACATACCCATCTACAAGCCCACAACTTGGCAACTTTGGCCGCGCAACAATGTTCCTAACTATTACAACCCACAGCGAACAACAAGACGAAGCAGCGGCGTTTATTAACTTCTACATGAACACCCCTGCTGTACACGAAGTTATCTTGGGTGACCGTGGTGTAGTTGTAAACTCTGTTGTTGCAAATGCCATTGCGCCGTACCTCCCAGTAGGCTCACAAAGGCAAGCAGAGTTTGTTGACTGGGTAAACGCTCCTGGCAACTCATCCCCATACGACCCCCTACGCCCAGCCGGCCATGCAGAACTTCTCGAGTACTTGCGTCTTATTCTTGAAGATGTAACAAGGCTAAACATCACAGCAAGAGAAGCAGCAGAACGCTTTGAAGCTGAAGGAGCAAGGATTTTCGGATAATATAGCGAATTAAATCATTAACAGTCTAGCCCAAGCCAAAATAGCGGACACATTAACGCTTTTTAGGCAACAGGCTAGACTGTTTTCGAATTAGCTCGCTATACCTTAATTAAGAAGGTGAAGCGTAATGAGAAAGTTATTCCAGTTCCTTCATATAGAGAATGTTGCGGCGATCATATTTGTTTCGCCGTTTGTCATAGGGCTTATCGCATTCCTTGCAATACCTATGGGCATGTCTTTATATTATGCATTTTCACGTTTTGACATAATTTCGCCCCCAACTTTTGCTGGGTTGGAAAACTTCCGCCGTATGACTAGTGATGCACAGCTATGGCAGTCTGTAAGGGTTACGTTCCAGTTTGTTGTACTGTCTGTACCGCTTAGGCTTGCTTTTGCGCTTGGGGTTGCCATGCTGCTATTTAAGTCCACAAAAATGATGGGTATCTACCGTGCTATGTACTACCTACCATCCATGCTTGGCGGCTCTGTAGCGGTTGCAATACTTTGGCGGCGTTTGTTTTTTGTAACGGGCACGTTTAACAATGTTATATTGGAAGCGGTTGGACTCAACCGCGGTTTCCCATGGCTTGCAGATGAACGTACCGCTATATGGACACTAATACTACTGTCTGTTTGGCAGTTTGGGTCGTCTATGCTAATTTTCCTTGCGGGCTTAAAACAAATACCCGAAACTTATTACGAAGCCGCAAGCATAGACGGGGCAGGTAAGATTTTTACTTTTTTCCGTATTACATTCCCGCTTATAACCCCGACTATCTTCTTTAACCTAATTATGCAAACAATAGGCGGGTTTTTAACGTTTAACTCCGCCTTTATTATCACTGGTGGCGGGCCGCTTGGCTCTACCAACTTCTTTGCACTATATATGTACAACCAGACCTTCGTCTTTCACAATGCAGGTTATGCGGCGGCTCTTGCCTGGTTTATGCTTGGCTTGCTTGCTATTGTTGCCGGTATACTGTTTGGCACAAAGCGCTTTTGGGTGTATGAAGGAGGGTTCTCGTGATGGATGCAGTGCAGACTATGGAGCGCAGAAGGAAGCGGTTAATAATCCAAGGCGTGATAAAGCACGTAGTCGTGCTTTTGATTGGGTTTGTAATGATTTACCCGCTTATTTGGATGTTTATGAGCTCGTTAACGCCAAACCAGTATATTTTCCATGACCCGAGCCTCCTTCCTAGGACAATTTATTTCCGCAATTTTATAGAGGGTTGGCGGGGTGTTGGTGGCCGCCAGTCTTTTGCCACGTTTTTTGGGAACTCGTTTTTTTATGCTGGTGTTGCCACTTTTGGCGCAGTGTTTTCTTCTTCGGTTATTGCATATAGCTTTTCGCGGGGGAGGTATCGTGGTAAGAAAGTATTGTTTGCCATACTCATAGGTACGTTGCTGCTGCCGGGGCAGGTGCTTATGGTACCCACATATTTGTGGTTTCACTGGCTGGGTTGGGTAGGTACGTACTTGCCGCTTATTGTGCCAGCGTTTTTTGGTGGTGCGTTCTTTATCTTTCTTATCACCAACTTTATGAATGCAATCCCGCGTGAGTTGGACGAGGCTGCTAGGATAGATGGCTGCTCTTTTTATGGTATATATGTACGTATTATTATGCCGCTTTCGGTACCGGCTCTTGTGACGGCTGGCCTATTCTCTTTTATATGGCGCTGGGATGACTTCATGGGCCCACTGCTTTATATCCAACGTCACGCGCGGTTCCCTGTTAGTTTGGCGTTGCGTGTCTTTGCGGACCCTACAACAGTTACAGACTGGGGTGCGTTTTTTGCCATGAGTACGCTGTCGCTGTTGCCGGCGGTGTTAATATTTATTTTCTTTCAACGCTACTTGGTGGAGGGTATTTCTACTTCAGGTTTGAAAGGGTAGTTACGCCAATACAATCCCTAGAAACCACAAAGGCGTGCGGCAAAACCCAGCATCAACGGGTTTTACCAAGTACGAACTTAAACATCAAAAAGCCGTCCATTACGCGTTGAACCTTCGCGGAATGGACGGCTAAAAAGTAGTTTAAGTTCGTACCACACGCCTTTTATTTCACTTTAACTTTATAGGAAGATACAAGTTTAGCTGGTGGTAGCCTAGGCCTTTTAATATATCGTCATCTACATATATCATGTGAGCTGCTTTTCTGCGGCTGTCGTCCTCTACGAAGTTGGTAGTCTCTAGCCAGCGGTTGACTTTTGACCTTGCTTTGTCGTGGCTTTCGCCATCGCCGTCTACGCTTACAATTACGGCATACAGCCCGCCTGGTTGGTTGACGATTGTGTAAGGTGCAACGTCGGCTTCTGTTACTTCATCGGATATGCGCCAAAACCACTCGGCTTCGTGGCCTACGCCTGTTAGGAAGTCGCAACCATCGAAGAGGATAGGTACTGCCTTGTATGTTTGTACGTCGTTCCACGTGCCAAACTCGTCGAACAACTTATCCCAGGGCAACAGGCCGGACGTTACAGCCCTAAAAGGCGGTACTTTTACGACCATTATGTCTGGTACTTTTTTGTCCAATTTTTCTGTCACTTCTAACAGGCGATTAACGGGGCTTGTGTTGCCGGTGTATTCTACATTTGTAAGATTGGTTTCTATTTCTTTGGCCTTGTCGTACAGCAGTTTAACGTCGGAATCTTTGCTAAAGTCGGATTGCTTAATATGGTTGATAAACTCCAGTACAATGCTTTTTAGCTCATGCAACAGTGCGACTTCTACGTCTATGTCATCTGCTTTTTTGCTAAGTACTTCAAGTACTATTTTTGACCCGGCTGTGTCAAAAATACGTTTTATGTCTCGCACGCTAATGCTAAGCTTGCGCAGGATTAAGATTTGCTCAAGCTTTTGCATACTGGCATGGTCGTACAGCCTGTAGGCATAGTCACTGTTGCGGGTGCTGGATATAAGCCCCATTTCTTCGTAGTAACGCAGGGTACGGGCAGAGATATCATACATAGATGATACGTCTTTTATCTTGATTAAATCGCTCATTAACCGAGCCTCCTCAAATTGTATTTGAGTTGAGTCTAGTGGCTTACGCAACGGCAGAGTCAAGAGCTATCTTTTGATTGATGTAAAGTTTTGCTGATAATAATTGCTTAGACATTCAAAACTTTGCTCGCTAATGCCGTGCTCTAGTATGCAAGCATCGGTAAAAGCAGTCTCCTCATCAACACCCAAAGCTATAAAAAAATTTTGGATTAGCAAGTGCCGTTCGTAGGTACGTATTGCTATTTGGGTACCTGTGTCTGTAAGTGTTATATTTCGCTTATCATCGACTGTTATATAACCACTTTCTCTAAGCTGTTTTAGGGCAATGCTTATGCTTGCCCTTGCATAACCGGTATGCTTTACAATGTCCGCAGCTCGGACATTGTTTTTGTTTTTGCTTATCATCAAAATGGCTTCCAGATAGTCTTCTGCAGATGTCTTTATCTTCATTATGCCCACCCCTGTAGATTTGAGAAAAAGTTTGTCTAAATTGTATTGACATCGTTGTTAGCCTATGCTAACATTTTGCCAGGTTAGTGTCAACTAACATGTGAAACTAACATGAGAATATTAAGAGGTGTTATATGAACGACATCACGTTTGCATTTTTGTTGACCATCATAGCAGGCACAGCCACAGGCGTGGGTGGCCTTGCCATTTTGTTCTCAAAAAAAACGAGTAAAAAGTTTTTGTCCATCTGCCTTAGTTTATCTGCAGGGGTCATGCTTTATATCTCGTTTGGTGAAATATTGCCAGAAGCCTTTGAAGACCTTGGGTATGCCATTGGTGATGGCGCTGGGTATCTAGTTGCGACAGTAGCATTTTTTGTTGGCATACTTATCGTAGCCGCTATAGATAAAATTATCCCGCACAATGATGAAATCGCCGAAATTACAGATTATACTGTGCAAGATAGTGATGTAGCTCTTATAGAAAAAGACAAAAAAGAGTTAAAGCGTACAGGGGTTATGGCGGCAATTGCTATCGCAATACATAACCTCCCCGAAGGCATTGTGATTTTTATGGCGGCACTTCATGACCCCACGTTGGGTATAGCCATTGCCCTTGCTATTATTTTGCACAATATCCCGGAGGGTATTGCTACCGCTGCCCCTATTTACTACTCAACAGGAAATAAGCTAAAAGCGTTCCTTTTTGCCTTTTGTACGGGCTATGTTCAAGTGATAGGCGCACTTATAGCATGGCTTTTGGTGGGTAATATCTTTGACGACATAGAAGCTATCTTTGGTATTGTCTTTGCTATTGTGGCCGGCATCATGGTATATGTGGCAATACACCAATTGCTGCCGGCTGCCCAAAGGTTTGGTAAACATCACATGGTTATGAAATGGCTGTTTACTGGGATGGCTATTATGGCGGTTAGTCTGGTTGCGCTTGAGTTTATATTCTAGAAGATAATATGTTTGATGAAAAAATAATGACGAGTATTGACTTTGCCCGTCCTCTCTGGTACTACTTGTAAAAATATCTAAGGAGATGAAGTATGAACATCAAGAAATATTTGGCTGAGGTAATTGGTACATTTGCACTGGTGTTTATGGGGTGTGGCAGTGCCATGCTACTTGGGGTTAGCGCAGATGGTGGCCACTTAGCTGTTGCTTTTGCGTTTGGCCTCTCTATTGTTGCTATGGCCTATGTAATCGGGGGCGTGTCTGGTTGTCATATTAACCCGGCGGTGTCGCTTTCTATGTTTTTGGACAAACGGCTTTCGGCTGCGGATTTTATTGGCTATGTTATTTCCCAGGTAATAGGTGCTGTGGTTGCTGCGGCTTTATTGTTTGTGATGGTTGAAGTCTTTGGCGTTGCGGACTTAACTGGCGGCCTTGGCTCAAACGGCGTTGGCAGTCTTGGCATAGGCGGTGCGTTTCTGGTTGAAGTCGTACTTACATTTATATTTGTGTTTACAATTTTGGGTGTAACAGCTCATGAAAAAATGGCAAGTGTTGCGGGGCTGGTAATTGGTCTTACTTTGGTATTTGTGCATATCGTGGGCATACCGCTTACGGGTACTTCTGTTAACCCAGCCAGGAGCTTGGGCCCTGCACTATTTGCGGGCGGTACCGCACTTACAGATGTTTGGGTGTTTTTGCTTGCGCCCTTTATTGGTGCTATAGTTGCAGTGTTGGCATATTGGGCGGTTAGTATTTCCAAGCGTAAATAAGTGCAAAATCGTTATATGTATGTAGGTAAATATAAAACAGCTACCTTTGGTGCGATTGCTATATCCGCATCAAAAGTAGCTGTTTTTTTCTATAAACCTTAATCCGTCAAAATAGCCAAGCCTAATACTCGCGGCACTGCTATCCGGCGAAAATTGCATAAGCCTTCCCAAGCTTTCGCTTGGGGATATTAATTTTACGTTTTTCATCGTATTTATTTTCCTATTCACAACGCCGGGTGCGCCTACTCTTATGGCTATTATTTCGTCATAGCCCAGCTTATCCAAAAGATTAACCGGGCAATTGTTGTAAAACCCGCCGTCTATATATTTCTTACCGTCTATGGTCACAGCGCTAAAACCTGGGAACGACGCGCTTGCCATTATATAGTTTATAAGCTTCCCATATGGGATATCGTCCAGCATAAGTTCATAGGGCTTACGCTCGCTTAAAGAGAGGGTAACAAGGCCAAAATCTTTGCCAGATACCCTTACTTTATCCTCGTCTATGTGCTTGTGCAAAAACTCTTGCATCCTTTCTGTGCTAACGCCTTTGCTGCCTATCACCCTGGATAGCGCCCCTCTAACACCAGATACAAGCTCGGCGTTGAGGCTCATGCTTTTTATATCCGCCAGTTGCAGTAGCGGTTGTTCTTCTGTCATAAAAATCTGGTCTGGGGAGATATTCATCCATAGTTCCAATGCTTTATCAAACTCACCTTGCGCAAGCTTTGCGGCATTAACTGCCCCTATAGATGTGCCTACATATCCGTCAAAGTCGTATCCTTTTTCCACAAATGCCTTAACTACACCAATATGGTATGCCCCTTTTGCGCCGCCCCCCTCTAATGCTAAACCTCGTTTCATTAAAACCTCCATACAAATAAATCATACTATACAGCAAAGTTCGAATTATTTAGCTATAGCACATAAAAATCCGAACCCAACATACATAAATGAATGAGTTCGGATTTTTATGTTGTTAATGTAAATGTATTACGAATAATTCGTTATAGTACTCAACTGTTTTCGTTTCTTACTGTATAAGACCATCCATGCGACGGCAGCCATCAAGACAATGGTACCCCCAGTAACATAATATATGCTGCTTCCTACACCGCCAGACAATGGTAGTTCAAATTCCAGTATGTTGGCAATATAGAAGGTGTCCTCTTGGTTCCACAAGATAATAGGCAACATTATGCATCCTATGTTACGTATTTCAAAGTCACTAGCTTCGTCTTCGTTTACCCATATCCGCCACTGCCCACGAGGTGTCATAAAGCCATGCGGAGCTGCCACTTCAACCAGGTGGTAAACGCCGTCCACAGTAAGGCTAAACATCATTGCAGGGTCTAATGGGTCATCTGTGCTTGTAAGTGCTGGGCCAACAAGTTGCCATTGGCCTGGGTTGGTACCTATGTTGCCACTGTAAACTAACATGTCAGCCGGTGGGCTATCGCCATTGTACCTATATAGCTCAAATATAGCACCGCCAAGCAGGATGTCATGTGTCATATCCCATGCGGCAGTAGGGGCTATGCGTGTATGCAATTGGTAATCTGTTTTTCTAAAATTAAATTCTATTTCCTGTGCCGGCATGTTGCCTACATAAAGCCTGGATGCTGGTGGGGCTGCGCCTACGGGGAGGCGCAAAAACTCAGGGTTGCCGCTGTGGTGTGTCGCACCTATTACCCAAGTTGTATGATCCAGTGGGTCTACACGATTCCAACGGACAATCCAGTGGCCATCAGGTGTGTTATAGCCCCTGGGTGCAGATTCTTCTATGAGCTTGTATGTGCCTGTAAAGGTCAAACCTTCAAACCGCACCAACCCATATTGGGGAACATCCTGGCTTGTAACTGCAGGGCCTAGCTGTTGCCATGTATCTGGGATGCCGGCTCCGTCGCCTTGTGCTTCCAGGCGGTACAACCTAAAAACAGCGCCTGGTAGTGCTACTGGGTCGTAGCCATCATATATAACATATGTGGACTTAATAAACTCGAAGTATGATGTTATGGGAGCCCAACTTGCGAAGACAGTGGTATGACCATCTTCCCATGGCATGGTTGCAAAGTTGGCCGGTATAGGATTGCCGCCACTGTCCAGCCAACCGGCAAATGTATACCCGGCCCTAGCAGGGGTTGGCATGCCGCCGCTATTTTGGATTGTGTCGGCTTCATGCACATGGCGCACGACATTGGCAAAATTGCCACTCATATGCCCGCCTTGCAGGTTAAAGGTAACGTTTGCCCTCCACTGGGCATAATAGTGCTGGCTGTACATAACCGGCAAATCTGGGTCAAAACTTTCGCCTGTGCCGTCTCGCAAGCCATGCCGGTGCGTATTCCACTCTTCAAAAACCCAACCTGGCCTGTTGGTGGTGGTAAGTGATGGCATCATAGGGCCAATGAAGCGTCCCCTAAGTATTTCTACTGTTATGCTGGGGACATTAGATTGTTCGGAGTTGTTGGTAAGCCCACCAGTTGCGTCGAAGGTAAGTATGGCACGCCATATCGCAAAAAGTGCTGTGGGGCGAGATATTTCGTCTGTTGGGCCTACGGTCCGGCCTGTGTTTGCAGGGTCGTCGTTCCAATGTGAGAAAGTAAACCCTGGCCACACCGGTGGCTGTGGCATACCATAATATTGTGCAGGGTTGTGGGGGCAAACGCTGTTTGCAAGGTTGTTGTTTGGCTCAGGCAATACAATACTTCTTTCCCTGTTGCCCGGTAATATCGAACCAGCAGGTGCACCGTTTTCCATGAATATTACGTTTGTTGTCCACATGCCGTATACATCCATCGGCGCGTTTACTACTGTATTAGCGTCAAATACTGCACCGCTTCCGTCCCTCATATCATTAAAGTTGACATGAGCAGCTAATGGGTGTGTAAGCGCATTCCAAAAATATGGGTCAGCGCCTGTCCCGGTGGGGATAATACCCAACATGTGCATAGTCGTGTTTTCTACAGTTGCATGAGGGTGCGAGCGTGCCGTCCCAAATGTAAAACCTCTAGGGACATAGCCATGGCGCTGGAAGCAACCGCCAAACGGTATAAATGTCTCCAAGTTGCTGTTAAAAGTTACACGCGTGACCCACTGGGCATAAAAAGTCATGTCTCGTGTAATGACAGTACTTGCCGTTAATACATCACCGCTGGCATCTGATTCATAATTCCAGGGGTGGTGGAATACAAAGTTAGTCTCGACACCATTGTCCAACCACTGTGGTGCTGGCGATTGTCCGTTAAATGGGCCAATAACACTATACATACCCCCGGTAAACTGCATGCTAGGGGGTGCTAGGTTGCCACTTACCTCCCAATGTTGCGACCATATCGTATTCATAGCTGCAAAATTGCGCCCCTGTGCTACCTTGCGCACGGGGACCCCCTGCGGGTGAGTACCACCATTGGGCTCGAAGGTAACAAGAACATACGGCTCCCAATGGGCGTACACCGTTGTATTTTCATGTATAACCGTGGAAGAATGCACTCTCTGGTGTACATTGGGCCTAGAGCCGGGTGGTTGTGGGGTACGATACCAACCCATGAAAATGTAACCGTCCCTTATGGGGAACTGTGGCATACGGCTAACGCCAATTGCCGTCCCTTGATGGAAAGGCGGCGTGGGCCTTACACCAGTAAGCGGCGTGCCAGACCACCACGAGCCGCCGTTGGGGTCAAACTCTACCACAACACGGTCTGCTGGTACGTATAGCCAGCGGGCATATATCCTTGTGTCCCTGTCTATAAGCTCGGTCCCGTCTATTGGCTCTGCGCCAGGAGGCTCGTCCCCAAACTCTACACTTGGGTCCATGCGCATACTCCACCAGCCTACAAAAACATGGTCAGGTCTGGTCATGATACCGTCTCTGGGCATACCCAATACAACCGGTGTATTTATGGGGGTCACTATAATATGCTGTTGTTCTATAGGACAAAATGCGAAGACATTGCTTATGGTACGCAAAAACCCGTCATCATTGATTGTCCCGCCTTCAAAATTAGGGCCTACCGGTATATGCCTTACATGATAGTGGCTTGAACCAAGGCCCTCACCCATACCGGCCGCGCCCGGCACCCAAAAGCCGTCGCCTATTACTGCGGTGTGGCCACCGTTTGGGTGAAATGTTACACGAAACACCCACTCTGGGGTTACGGTGATATCACTTGTTACAGGGGTGCTTGCACCCCCAAAGGGGAGGCGGCCAGTCCACATATCAGTTAATACAGACTGGTGGCCGGCAGGTGCCCACCAGGTTCTTTCGCCGGTATCTTCGTCTGTTAACCACCAGCTTTCTACATGTATATCCCTATTTTCGGATATGGTGCGCCTTACTTCTGGGGCGCTGTATCTCCACGATATATCTTGGTTGAGACCGCCGCCGCCACCAAAGTTTGCGCCAACGGGCCTTGAGCTCCATCTCACACTTTCTCCATCCCAAGCTTGCCTGTATTGGGATTGGTGTGTGCCGGGCGGGTTGTGGTTGCCTAGGTGGTCACCCAATGTACCGCCATCTAAGTAAAATGTGACGGTATGGTGTGTGCGTTCTTCCCAGTGGGCATATAGGCTTGTCTCGCCGTTGATGGCACAATAACGGGTAACTTCTGTGCCTGGGTTGTTTACGTCCGCACTGGTAAACCAACCCTTAAACCGCCATTGTGGGCCGGGCAGGTTATCATTTGTGGGTATGGGCCACTGTATCCACTGGCCAAACCATTCAAGCTCCGCGGTTTGCGCGGCAGACCTGCCCGCGTGTACCAGCATCGATTCTGGCTCCCACCAGCTGGGTAGCCTGTCTGGGTGCATACAAAGGAAGTTTACGCCATGAGCCCACTGTGCATAAAGAACAAGGGGATTATCGTCATAATAAGTATCAACGGAGCCCCAAAAATATATATCCCATATGCTCATTTCCTGTGTGGGCAGGCCGTCTTGGGTGCGTGTCCAACCTATAAATGTATGGTCGTCCCTATGAGGTGCGTCTGGCATATCGGCTATAGTGCCGTCTCGCTCTGCAAAGCGTGCGCCGTGCCCCTCTGGGGTTGTGCCGCCATTTGGGTTAAAGATTACACTATGCGCAGCCTCCCAGCGTGCATACACGTCCATATTTCTGTCATATGCATCCCAAAAACCCCAGACTTGCCTGTCATATTCGCCGGCGCTAGTTTTGGTATACCATCCCATAAATATATAGCCGACTCTTACAGGGTATGCATATGGCCATACGGCAAGAGGCTGCGAGTATTGACGCGGTACAATAATCCTTGGGTCAAAGCCATAATAATCGTCGCCACTGGGTAGGACGATGTAGTTACAATTAAAAGTGAACAATACACCCCATATGGCAGTAACCGTCAATGGCGATTCCCAATCTTCTACTACTCTGTCATAGTCAAACACGTTTCTACAGCAGCAATAACTCCAACCAAGAAAAATGCGTCCGTCCCGTGTTGGGTCATCGGGCATATTGCCGGCCCCTACGGTCCCGCTTGGGCCAACGGTGCGTACTTCAAACTCTGCATGGGGGGTGCTGTTTGCAGGGTCAAACACAACAACGATACCGTCCACCTGCTCTATCCTTGGGTAAACCCACATATCCTCGTTTACAACTGAGTTGCTGGTAAATGGCTCGTTAAGGCTGCCGTCTGGGTTTCTGGTATACCAGCCCATAAACCTGTAACCTGTATCTAGCCATGGCACGGGAAACTCGAGATTTTCTTGTGTATATGCTGCAAAAGAGGTAAAAGAATGCCCAGGCAACATGTACTCATATTCGTACCAGCCATATTGGTCACCACCATGGCGAAACCATACATGATGCCCCCACTGGAAATAGACATTAGTATCTTCCCTAAATCTTATCCCGGGCCACGCAGTCCAGGTGCCACCTGATGCGGTGGGTGTATTGGTCCACATCATAAAATGAAGCCCATCTGGATG
This sequence comes from Defluviitaleaceae bacterium, assembly GCA_009785605.1. GTDB lineage: Bacteria > Bacillota > Clostridia > Lachnospirales > WQUN01 > WRAN01. Next base: position 23,177 of record WQVY01000032.1, read on the forward strand.
CACAGGGGTCACGGGCCACCCGTCGCAACAGCATAAATGGCCGCTACTGTCTGTTTGCAAAGTCACAGATGGTGTAACGCCATCGTTGAATATAAAAGTAATATCAAACGGAGGGGTCTCCTCAAATGGCACAAACGGGACATAGTAAGGTGCCGAGCCAATGTATGGATGTTGGTATGGATATGAGTATGGAACTTCCGGTTCTAAACCATCACGATTCCAGAGGAACCTGATGGTAATGGGATATAAATTAGCAATGCTTTCTTCTTCATATGGGTGCGCAGTATATTGGGGATACTCGTATCCCAGGTGGTTATGGTCACACTGGTAGTTGCAGTAGTGATAGTCATGCGTACTGGTATCATAATAGTAGTCGTAGATATGCGGGACATCATAAGCACTATCGTAGGTATATTCGTCATAGGGCTGCCAAATTGCATATAAAGCCATGTCTTCATGCACTGGCTGCGCAAAATCAAAGCCGCCGCCTTCAGGTGAAAGCGACCAATGTAAAAACCTGTGTCCAGCAAGCTCTGGCTGAGCCGGCTCATTTATGTACTGTCCTTTATACATAGTTATGTAGGTATATAAATCATCATAGCGGTTATAATATTCGCCTCTGCCATTGTTACCAGTAAGAGCAAATACAGCAGAAGAAGCAATAGCGATGACAAATACAAACGCCACAACCCACTTGATACGTGCGCGAGCCACTTTGCTACGCTTGTCATTAAATATGTATATCATTGCATTAGCCCCTTTCTTAGACATAAAAGTCTATAAAAGAGTAACATCGATGCTTGGCTAATTCAATCGCAATATATAACATTTGCATTACGTAATCACGTTGCAAAAATATCTATATCGTTTAAATTTTGGAGTTTTTTGGCTGCTAAATGCACAAAATTTTCAGAATATATCGCAACACAACAATGCAAAGGTTTGATTAGGAAAATTAATCAAACCTTTTTTGTTGGGAATTATTTGCACGTGCGCATTTGCCACAAAAGCCCTCCATTGTCAGGTGCTGTGTTAATAAGTTTAAAGCGATCGCTTTTGGCCCAATCATCAAAACTGCTAGTTTCTAATACTCGACATAAAATACTAATGCTTTGGAGATTATATTTTGCATATGGAGTTGAGAATAATATGGATGAAGTTTTAAGACAGGAAAAGAAATATCTTATAAGCTTAGACAGGTACTATTACCTATCCCGTCAGTTGTCACGCGTCCTTGAAGAAGATACGCACAGTAGTGGAGACGGGTACCTGATTCGCTCCTTATATTATGACGATATAGACGATACAGACTATGAAGAAAAAATAAACGGGGTAGAGGTACGCAAAAAAATACGACTACGCAATTATGGCCCATACTCAACCACAGCTAAGCTAGAGCTGAAACAAAAGCAGGGCCAGTGGCAAAAAAAACGGTCGCTACCCCTGGATAAGGACAAGGCCCTTGAGCTTATACACGGCAATTATACAGCACTACTCGAATGCAGATCAGACTTTGCAGACGAATGCTTTGGCATCATGAGTATGCGCTGTTACCGGCCCAAGGCCGTCATAACATATAACCGTAAAGTGTATGTAGCAAAAGAAAACGAAACACGAATAACTTTTGACCATAACATCAGAGGGTCAGAATCTTTCTTTGATATATTTTCTTCTGACTTAGTAGAAAACCCTATATTTGACCCGTGTATGGTTGTGCTTGAGGTCAAATATAATAATTTCTTGCTTAGTTATATCAAGGACATAATCCAGTCTAGTAACGAAAGCGAACGCGCAATAAGTAAATACTGCCTAGGACGGTCCCTGCTAGACAACTATTATTGGTAAACCATTTATGATTAGTAGATTGCTATACAAGCATAATAAAACCAAAATGCAACCATACTAGTTTTAAAGAAAGCCAAGTTTGTCGAATGGAGATTAGTGACTAATATGACTGGTGCATTAAGAGATATTGTAAATCAAAGTGGTAGCCTTACAGTACAGGATATTGCTATCCGTGTTGCTATTGCGTCTGTACTAAGCATGGTAATTTATGTTTCGTATTGGTATACACATACGGGTACGTCTTATAGCGGCAAGTTTAATGTCTCGCTGGTTACAATAACCATCTTAACCTGTACCGTAATGACCGTTATTGGCAACAATATAGCCCTGTCGCTTGGTATGGCCGGGGCGCTGTCTATTGTGCGTTTTCGTACTGCTATAAAAGACTCTAGAGATACGGCTTATATCTTTTGGTCGGTCATTGTGGGGTTGTGTAGCGGTGTTGCCGACTTTTGGACTGCGGTAATTGGTAGTGCTGCCGTGTTTGTTGTACTGCTTATTATGGGTAAAGTCCGCAACGAAAACAGGATATTGCTAATTATAAAAGGCAGCCGCAGTCTTGAGAAAGACATCGAGGGGACTGTGTTTACGTTTTTTAATAGGAAGGCGCTTTTGCGAGTAAAAAATACAACTACAACATCGCTGGAGCTTATATACGAACTAGATAGGCACACATACAACCTAGCATACAAAGGCGGTAAAAGCATCACACAACTTTTGTATGACAAAGAAGGCATGGAGTACGTAAACATTGTTACCCAAAACGATGAAATAAGCGGGTGATTTCATGCGAAAAAGCATTGTAGATTATGTAGGCTCTTTTGTTGTAATTATAATTGCGATTTTGGTCTTTTTGTATTTTGGCAGGGCCGACCAATCCACTAGATACCACCAGCATCTAAGAAGCCCAAGTGAGGCCGACCTGCACATTTGTACACTTTGCAGCCAAGATACCCTCTTGTGTACACATCTGCCAATAATATCAATTGACACCCATGGCCAAGAAATTCCCGGCCGCCCTGTTATGCTTGATGAGGTTAACCCATTTACAGGAAAGCGATATATACATCAAGTTACATCAGAGGGCGAGGCAGAAATATTGGCCCATGTATCTGTAATAGATAACACAAGCAACTGGAACCATAATACAGACACCCCTGTATACGAATCTTTGGCATATATGCGCTTACGAGGCAACTCGTCACGCTTTTTTGACAAACCCAATTATCGCATAAGCCTTGTTGATGAAAACGGTGAAAACAACCGCCTACCCCTGCTTGGTATAGCACCGGGCCACGAGTGGGCACTGCATGGCCCTTTTTTGGA
>WQVY01000033.1 GCA_009785605.1 Defluviitaleaceae bacterium
ATGACATTTCGGGATAATAACATTCAAAGCCATCTATGCCCACATCGTAAAATTGCATGGCCTTCTTTTCATACTCTGATAAATCAGGTTCTACATGGTGACATAAATGCGCAAGAACCGCATAGCCGCCAGCACCATGAATAATATCAATAACCTCTTTTGCCGAAAAATATTTATTCACCGCCGATGAAGTATACTTTGCGACAAGCTTTACATAGTTTTCCCAGTTGCGAACAATTCCCTTACTCGTTAAATAAGCTATACTGTCCCAACCACCATTTCTGCAGTTGCGTCTGTACTGTTGATATTCTTCTATCGATAGATTAGGGAAATCCGTTATCATGTTGGCAATCAATTTTTTTCCCATGTCAACATAAATACTGCGGTTGTGTTTGAGCAAATTCTGTAAGGGTTTATTGTGTATATCAAACGCATACGCAAGTATATGGTATGAGACACCATCCATATCTGCGGTAATTTCAACCCCTGGGATGATTGTGATATCATCAATTCCAACAGCATTTTCGATTTCGGCATACACATCAGTAAGCTCGTGGTCACATATGGAAATGATTGTGATATTTTTGCTTCTTGCTTTGCCTATTATTTCAACCAGGCTATGGGTCCCATCCGAATACCACGAGTGTATATGCAAGTCTACGTACATAGATTATCTCCCCATTATAGTTTAAAACTCAATCATACTAATTATTGTATCTACGACCTCTTCTAATTTATCTTGTGGTAACTGTTCTACAATAACATAAGGGCGTTTTTTCATGTCAACCGCTTTATTATGAGCGCACAAAACAACTCCTTGGGTAGTGGTTCTATCATCAAGCATCACATTCAAGGCAGTTTTACCCTGTTTTGTGGTTATAGGACAAATCGTAATAATGTTTGTCTTAGAAATGACAAAATTATTTGAGATTACAACTGCGGGCCGATACCCTGCTTGTTCACTACCAACGGAAGGATCGAAATTGATTTTTATGATACTGCCTTGCCTCACCATACTTCACCGCCTATAGGTGCCCCCCAATCAATTTCTTCATCTTCAATATAATCCGCAGGATGTTCGGCAAACAGCTCTTGAATAGTTTTTCTGGGCTCCCTTTCTTTTACTTTTGTTATAATCAGACGCTCGCCATCTGATGTAATTTCGACCAATGATTTTTCTTTTAGTTGTACGTTGTCTACAAACTCATTTGGGAAACGTATCCCTAACGAATTGCCCCAACGATTCACGCGCATAGTTCTTGTCGCCATTGCTTCACCTCTTATGTTTATTGTTTATCCATATGGTAGCTTATATGCTTCATAAAAGCAATAAGAAAATAAAAGTATAAAGCCTGCGTTTATGCCGCTTTAAACAGCTATTCACAGGCTTTTTGTTGTATTTTGTGAGCTTTGCACCCCAGGTGCAAGACTTATATTAGGCAGCTATTAACATGTGATTGTATCAAAGTTACCATCCAACCCCCGATTTCACTACAACTTTGATACAATCGCCAGAAGCTTCGTAACGCTTGATTTAGGGGCTTTTTAGTCTGTGCAATGTTTGTTTTGCTCAAAATCAACACACATATATAGCAATTTTTCATGCGATAACTACTTTATCAATGCACCCGCAATATTATGCCTACACGATACTTGCAATTGATACACCTTTCTTACGATATATAACAATGATGAGCTTTTACTTTCATATCTGATAGAGTGAAGTTCTCCGTATTGGGGTTGAGGTTTGAAATCACCAGCGGAATGCTTCATCATTCGCTACATCATAAATCACGCTTTGTAACTTTTGAATAATTATAGCTACATCATCATTATCTATTTCGGCAATCTCTCTTTTTGATATTTCTGCAAATCCCGAAACCTCGGACTTTATTCTTTTTGCAAGTTCTAAAGCCGTTTTTTCCGGCATTCCAATATGTTCATTCATTAGAACTTTGGTATACTCATCTTTTGTCATTTTTGCTATCTTAGCAAGAAATTTTATCTCATTTTCAACTGATTCATAATTATTTTCGTCGTTTGTAATATCTCTCATGTTTTGAAAAACTTCTTCGACATCATTTGCATTAATACAAGTGATGTCGTTTTCTGCCATTTTCGCAAATTCTGAAATCGCAGTTTTAATTTTTTCAGCAAGTGAAAAAGCTACTTCATTGGGTATTTCTACAGATTCACTAATTAGAATCTCGCTTCTAAGAAACTTAGAATGTTCATATACTGTCATTTTTGAAATATTTACTATATCTTCGATTACATCATCAAATTTTATAATATCTGATAATTTCACTATAATTTTTTCCAAAGAAAATAAATCACCATTAGGCTTTATAGCTTCCCAAATTTTTTGTGATTCTGCATCACCAACGAGCATAGCTTTACGAATACAGTTTTCCACCTCTTGGCGAATAATATCTTCATTTTCATTTTCTTGTTCTGCATAATCCTGAAAAAAATACTCAACTGCTTTCTTACGCATAGTAATAATAAGTTTCTTTATTTCTGCTTGATATGAATCTTGATTTTGCATTAAACTAACACCCAATTTACCTTTTGCCCAATTCGGTAAAGAGTCGCTCCATGAACCATCGAAAAGTACTGGTATGAATTTTCGTTCATTTTGAGTATTAAACAAGTCCTCGTTAATAATAGTGTTTTCATAGCCAACTCCGCCTTTATTTTCATCGGCTCTTTTTTTGTATGATGGGGTGCATATAAATAACACAAAATCACTATTATGCATAGAATTTACCATAAAACGAGCAATTCTATCGCCTAGTTCCATATCATCATCATAGATAGCATTAATGCCTTCTTTTCGTATATATTCAACAAATTTTCTTACCCGCATTTTATGCTCTGGCGAATCCCAAGAATATGAAATAAAAGCACTGATTGCCCTCTCATTTCGTTTAATCATGTTGCACATCCTTTCTAGCAATCACCATTATGTAAATCATTTCAACGCACCTTTGTAGCTTTGTATAATCTTAAAGTACAGCGCAAAAGTAAGGAGGTGCAAAAGGGTGCAAACCTGCACCCTTAAATGACTTGGTATTTACCAACGTGTTATTGTATTCACATTAACATCATTACCCCCTTGTTGACTACAACCTTGATACAAAAACTAGTAGCTGTAAACATCTTGCTTTAAAATTTTTGCCTATGTTATACATACATATTTGAATATACTAATCGTTCTTCTGCGGCACCCCAAACACAGGATACCCCGTATCATCATACCCAAATGCCTGCACACAGGTATGCCTGTCTGGGTTGTCTAGCGGGCTGCCTATGATTTCGGTATAGTCTCTTACGTGGAAGACAATTAGCGGTGTAACTCCATCTTCTGCCACGGTAAAGCTGTTGTGCCCTGGGCCGTACTTTCCGTTTTGCTCGCATGAGCCAAATACGGGCTTGTCGCTCTTTGTCCATGATTTTGCGTCTAGCAGGTCGCTGTCTGTGTTGGCGGTCAAAAGCCCAACGCAGTACTCTATCCCGGTTGCGTTGGCCGAATATGCTATAAATATCTTGTCTTTGTGCTTTAGAATTGCAGGGCCCTCGCATACAGGTATGACGCTGCATTCCCAATCATATTCTGGCTTGGCAAGCATGACTGGTTTGCTTTTGAGTGTCCATGGGTTTTCCATTTCCGCGATATAGATGTTTGAGTTGCCCCGGATATCGGGGTCTTTTTGTGCCCAGCAATAGTAGAGTTTGCTGTTGTGTTCAAAAACGGTCGCATCCAGGCAAAAGCTCTCCATCCCGGTTTGTACTTCGCCTTTTTCTACCCACTGCCCATTTGGGTCATCTGCTTCCAACACATACATGCGGTGCTGGAAAGTGCGGTGTGCATGGTGCCCCTCACGGGTATGGGCCGCGGCAAAATAGATATACCATTTGCCACGTACGTAGTGTATCTCTGGTGCCCATATAAGTTGGCTGGCCGGGCCGGATTCGTTCTTGGTCCATACAACTATGGGCTTGGCACTGGCCAGCCCAGTAATGTCATCTGCTATCCTTAGCTCTATAAGGTCAAAGGCCGGTACGCTGGCGGTAAAATAGTATTTGCCGTCTGTATGCCGGTAAATAAGCGGGTCCGCCCGCTGGGGTATAAGTGGTGTGGGGTAAATTGGTTTCATGTGTCACGTCCTTTTCTACAATAAAAGCGGGGCTGTGCAATTGCCAGCCCCACGCTTTTATAAGTTTATTGTTTATCTTTCTGGTGGTTCACCAAACATCATCCTAAAGTTGGCTATTGCACGCTCATGCTCTTGGCGGCCGGTTTCTTCCATCCTTGGCACGGCGTCAAATGCATTAATAACACCTTCGCGTATCGCGGCGCCTATGCCTATAACACCGTTCCAGTCGCCATATGCGTGTTGGTCGCGATGCCAGTCTGCAAAGCCCAAGATACCTTGGCCCCCTAGGGGTATAGGTTCACGTGAAGCTCTCATGAGGTAGTCCCATGCTGGCTCGTCTTGTGGGAACAGGTTGCGGAAGTCTGCCCATACTGTTTCACAGTTGGTAAGTGGGAAACGGTTAGGAGTTAAGAAAATTGGGTCACCAGCGGCATTTGTTAGCTCTGGGGTTATGATGTTGCGGTATGTCCAAGCATCTGTGTGGAAAGTCATCCATTTTAGCGCTTCATATGCTTCGCGTGGGTGGTTGGTTGCGGCAGAGATACCTGCAAAGTCTATAAATGCAGGGCGCCTGTTGGTTTGCGCGTCGCGGCCCATTGGTATGGCATATGGCACCATGTCTATACCACGCTCACGATAATGCTCACGTACATAGAGGTTGTTAAACGTCCATATAGCGTCCAATTGCATTGCTACACGCCCGGAAACGCCTGGCCACATATAGCGGTCGCCTGTTAGGGCTTCCCATGCGTCGTTACCGCTTACTGCGCGGTAGCCCAAACGCTCAAACTCGGCCTCCATGTTCATATAACGGGCCCACTCGTACATGTTGTAGTTTTCGCCATCCCAGCCAAACTCGGACAATGCATCGTTAAGCACAACCGGCCCCCATGTTACTAAACCTAGGAACTGGTTAAAGCCAAAGATACCCATGTCTGGCCTGGTCATGTGCGGGATAAGTGCTAACATGTCATCCCAATACCAGTCGAACGGCGGCATAGGCTCGTTGAGCAGGGTAAATACGTTCCTGTCTACATATACAAGCTGTGGCAGTACTGCCTCTGGCAAGCGCATTGCGCGCCCGTCTATTAACACATGGTCATGAAGCGAATCAAGTAGCATGTGCCTGTCTGGGTCGGCAAACCAGTAATCAGAAAAATCATAGAACCATGCGTTATTAATAGGTATTGCCAGGCTTAGGAAGCCAAACATGTCTGGCAAGTTTTGCGCGGCGGCCATAGAAACCAAAGTATCCATGTAATATGCCGTGCCGGGGATTTCTACTATGTCGATATGGATGTTGGGGTGCCTGTCTGTAAAACGGTCGGCGACATAACGTGCCAGTTCGAAGTAGTGCCATGTGCTAAAGGTAAGATGTACCTCATCTTCTGTAAGGTCGGCCAGTGTGCCGCCGGTGGTACCATCTCCGCCTCTATCACAGGCTGTGGTTAGTGCAAGCACGAAGGCCAGCACTAAGATGATCGTCAAAGCTTTGACTTTTTTCATCTTTGTTGCTCCTTTCTTTTTTAATGGGGGCGCTGCCCCCAAACCCCCGCCGCTGCGCGGGGTTAAACCCCGCTTGCTTCCTCACTGCGTTGCGGTCGCCCGCCCCAGCGTGGCGAAAGTGCTTTTCGCTTCGCTTTGCTTGCTCGCTTGCTTGGTGGATGTGCTTTGGGGTTCGCGCTTTGCGCGGTTTTTTTTGGTGTTGTCGGCTATTAATATAGCTTCTTATTCACCTGTTATCCCTGCTTTGTCTACACTTTCTACAAAGTGTCTTTGTAGGATTAAGTATAGTATGCCTAGGGGTAATATGGAAAGCATGGTTCCTGCCATGCGGATTCCCTCGTTAATGGGGTCTGGTGCCATGCCGGTGGCATCGGTTACGGCTGCGCCGTAGGATTGTGTAAATTGGGTCAGTTCTAGTAGTAGTGTTGTAAGGTTTGTGTCTCTTGTGGCGCCAAAGCCTAGAAATAGGTTAACTAGGAATGTTTCGTTCCAGTACCATACAAATGAGAATAGGACTGCTACTATTACTGCCGGTATGGCTAGGGGCATAGAGATGAAGATAAAGCTTTTTATGTGACCTGCGCCGTCTATTTCGGCTGCTTCTGTTAGCGAGGCTGGTACTTGCCTGTGGAAGTTGTAAAAGATTAGGATAAATATAGCGCTGTTAAAGCCTTGCCCCAAAATTGCCGGTACCCAGAAAGCCCTTAGGCTGCCTATAAAACCAAGGTTGGTGTATAACACAAAGGTAGGTATCATGGTAATCTGGGGTGGTATCACAAACGTAAAAATAAGTACGGCAAGCCATAGCTTTTTGAGTGGGAAGTCATAGCGCGCAAATGCATACCCAGCCATTGCGGTAGAAGTTACTTGCAATATTGTGGGTATTGCCGCTACCTGGAAGTTGGCCCACAGTGTCCTAAAATAGTCCAGTGTGATAAACGCCAACCTATAATTGAGTGTGTGTACCCTCCTTGGCACCCACCTGACAGACGAATCTAGCAAATCCTCTGGCGCCATAATGCTTATAGAAAACATATGCAATATAGGGAACAAGAATACAAAGCCAATGCTTATAAGCAACGTGTACACAATAATATTGAGTACCAGCCCGTTTTTGTCCCGGTTGCCAAAGGCAAACTTGCGTATTTTATCCTTACTGTCAAACCGGCTCAACATCTTCACCATTTATATCACCAATACCTTTTTGCCAATCTTTTTTCTGCCATTATTAGTTTTTCTTTGCGCTCGCGCAGCAGTAGCCAGCACAGGCCCAAGAGTAGCAGCACCAAAATAGAGTATAACCATGCCGCCGCAGATGCATATCCATAACCATAGTGCCCGCTGTGCATAAAGAACGCAAGCTGGGTAATTACCGGGTTTTGCCCGCCGGTTGCAAGCCACACAACGGTGTAAATCGCATTCAAAAATACCATGGGCTTGATGGCTGGGGCTGTTATTTTCCAAAAACACTCCCACCCGCTTGCACCGTCTATTTTTGCGGCCTCGTATTGCTCTGAGCTTATTTTTTGAAGTGCTGCTAAAAATATAAGTATCTGTATGCCAGAGTTCCACAAAATCATGATTAGCTGGCCAAACAACTCCACAATAGGGCCTTGCATCATAGATGGCATAAACGATAGCGCACCGGCAATAGCCGCAGTGTTAACAGCAGGTACAGTTGCCGCGCCAATACCGGCAAGTTCATTCATGACCGGCCCTGTTGCAATAATAACCGGCAAGAAAAATACCGCCCTAAACATACCCCTGGCCACAATCTTGCCGTTGAGTAATATTGCAATTATTAGCGCAAAAGATACTATAACCGGGGTCTGCAATACAGACTGTATAGTAAACGACACTATATTTTGTATAAAAAAAGTGTTTTGCAATAAATCACGATAATTTTCTAGCCCATGAGGGACAAAAAACAACCCCATAGGCGTTATGCGAATCTGGTTTAAACTGTAGCGGAAGGAGTTAATTAATGTGTACAACACCAATACAAAGAAACCCACCAGCCACGGCAATAAAAATATATAGGCATATGTCCAGTTGCGCATTGTCCGCCCAGAAATTTTCCTTTTCTTTTTAACCTTCTCAGCCATGACTCAACTCATGCCTCCTTCGATACAAAACCACCACTACTAAACCACTATTTCGTATGACATTGGGCCTATGGTTATGCCGTTAACAACAGCCTCTTCCCGGCCATAATTAAGATAAACCCATAGCCCGTTACTCCACTGTATACGCACGGTATTGTCCTGTGCATAGCGGCGTACGATGCTTGCGTCCCCTATATGCTCATGAAGATACGAAAGCTCGTGGTGATACTGGATTATCAAATCCTTGTACAAGTCAAACATAGACGAAAATATATCGTTGCGCAGTGTGTGCCTAAGAAGCGCCGCGTCTTCTGCTGTAATAAGGAACATAGGCCTTGCACCGGTTTCTACCAGGTTAAGGAAAAACCGCCGCTGGTTGGCCTGGAAATTCACATGCTCGAAATAAACAGGTATCATGCCAGACGTTGCAATAGACAAAAACGGCACATGTTTGTAGTTAAATAAGTAACCAGACCCGGTAGACGGCATTACCGTTAATGCACTGGCATACCGCCACAAGTATGCAAACGAAGTCGTAAGAGCCGGAGCTTCGTGGTGGTAGTCAAAAGCCGCGGCAGATTGCCTAAACAGTGCGGCACTGTCGGCCCGGTCAAAATACGTGCCGCCTTCGCTGTATGCAGATAAGAAGCTGGTCATACGTATTACGTCGGCCGCAAACCCGCGTGTGCCCAACTCGCTTGCCACCCTTTCGGAAAGTTCTAGCGTGCGCGTGGGGGTAGTTACCCTCATGCTGCCACCCATAAAATCTGCAGTGCGGCCATTTACCCGGCGCATGGCATTAAACGCTTCAAAGGTATTTGTTTCTATAACGATATCCAATGGATTAACAACAAGCGTAAGGGTACCGCCCAGTTCAACCACTGTATTTTGCAGCGAGTTAAGCCCGCGCTGCCCCCCAAGCGTACCAGCAGGGTTAAAGCCCCGCGTTGGAAGCGAGTATATAGAGCCCCTGGTCGTCCAACCATCAAATCTGGTATAAACCCGGTCTACACCATTAGCGGCAAGGGTATGCAAGATTTCTTCGGCCTGGGCAAAAGTTGTCATGCTCACGTTGAGCCTAAACAGGGCCCATTCGCGTTGTTCTACACCCAAGAAGTCTACTGCGGTGCGGTACTCGTCCATCTTAGCCGAAGTAAAAGCGCCTGTGTTTGTTAGGTATTCCCTATAAGCGACTGCAAGCCCGGTGTATGTGGCTTGGTCGCCGGTTACGAAAATATAGCGCATTCTAAGGTCTATACGGTTGGGGCGCTGGGTACGGGTGCTTATAAAACCTGACTGCATCCCCGTTGGCTGCTGTACTACATGTGAATACGTAAAGCGCGAGCTAATCCAGTCAAAGTCTGTACTAACCCCGTTGGGGAATGCCTCAATGGCCGCGTTTTCATATCCAGACTCAATAACGCCAAGGAAGCCAATCCCACGCCCGGTATGCACCATGCCGTACACCGGCATGATTACCGTTTGCGGCTCTATCGTAAACATGAAATTGCTAAACATAAACGGCGAGACTTCTATTTCCAGGCCTGGGTTGCTGCCAAACACTGGCTCGTTAAAGGGTGTGTTAAACCGCGATTCGTTATCTTGCAACTTGATAATCGCGCCCTGCCCGTCTGGTATAAACATATAACCTTCGTCGCCACCCATATACGAATGCCCAAGAAAGGGGAACACATAAAAAGCCCCAACGGTTACATGAGGGTCATATTCGACAATAGAAGCTTGCGGTATCTCTGCTGTAAAGCCGTCATCTTCCAACGTCACAACAAGTGTATACCCTATTTGGATATCAGGGAAAAACACCTGAGCTGAGAAACCATCTTCCCTATAATACACAGTCAGGTAACGCTCTGTATGATATAAACAAGCACGGGAAAAATGGACATTTATACCCACGATATAATCCAACGTGACACCGCTCATATACAGGCCTTGCCAAAGATGGTTGTCTGTATCGCGAGAGGTGTCTACGGTAGAGCGCATATACGCACCGCTTTGCCTGTGCTGGATAATCACACTCAAGCGCGGCTCATACAAAAACAGCAAAAAATTATCATTCTGGGCTACCAAGGTATGGCCATGCAAGGTTTGACCTGTGTGCGCAAGCAAGCTAACCGTAGCCCCTTGTGGCGGGACATACTCCGGTACTCGCCCAGCGGGCGGCTCTACGCCATCACCGCTACGGGAGCAAGCCGTAAGCACAAACAAGGCAAAGACAATTAGCAAAAAACAACGCTTGTTATTCAGCAATTCTAAACACCACCTCTCGCACAACGGAAACTACAAAATCCGCTACCTGCATAACCAGTACATACATGATAAACACCAGCAGCGCCAAGATAAGCGTTACAAAAACCGTAATAAACACAATACTAAACGTCTTGCCAAATGTATAATCGTTGAGGTTTTTAATAGCCAAAAATATCAGCACAGCCGTCCAGGTATACGCAATAAAATTAAAAAACGTAATAAAAAATGCTTCGTTGAGTGTAAGTACATTGCCCAGCGCAATCACTAGCGGCATAATTATAAACAGCGGTGCAAAGGCATATATCACACCCACAAACAAATTTTTAAAACTGGCCTCACCGTCAGAGATAGCGCTTACCAAGTAACAACATATTATAGGCAGCCCCACAACAACAATTATAAACAGCGCATCCCATACCAAGTCGTACTGCCCATCTGGCACACTCCTAAAAAGGAAACCAGAAAAATATCGGTCCAAAACGTACAATACATAAAACAAAAATAGCAGTATAAACGCAGACTTATAACTGCCTTTGTTTTCATGTTTAATGCCATATGCGGCATCGTAAGGGTTTGTAATATTTCTTAACGCAAACGTGCACTGCGAAAACAGAGTTACACCTCTGATTTTTGTAGTCACGGCTCTTACAGGCTTTAGCACCCCTACACGCCTATCTACAAACTTTATAAGGCCCCAGGCAACAATAAGCGCAAAACCCCACACCATTATTGTTGCGGTATTGTCCCGCATCCAGTCGGACCTTATCTCCCAAAAAGCATCTGAGTATCCCTCGCGGCTAAACCCACGGCGGAACGCGTCACGCGCCTGATGGTGCTCCCTGTTACGAAAATGAGCTTCGCCCAAACCTACCCCGGCATATGCAAACATAGAGTTCATGCGCATTACGTTTTGCCATGGCACCATGCTTTCCGAGTATCTTCCTTCGTTAAACAGCGTAAAAGCGGTATGCACTTCATTTACAAACTCTGTAGGTACAAGTACCTGTATTACTGCCATAAGCTCATCCAGCACAAAAATTGTCCCGTCATGCACTGCCAGGCCGGAAATAGAGCTAAACAACCCCGCACGCTGGCGGCCATCGTCGTTGCTGGCCATAAGAAAAAGTAAGTCGCCCTCTGCGGTATACTCCACTATCCAGTTGTGTGTTGCGGCAAATATATTCCCGCCTTCTGTTACTGTAACGGCTATAAAATCAGGGAAATTCCACATTGGCTCGAGATTAAGGATGTCACGCCCGGCAACGTTTAGCCGTTTTAGGGAAATATTATCGCCACGGCTTACCGTGTATATCAGTCCGCGGCTACATATTGCCACATTGGTTACTGTTATGGGTGCCACCAGTATCTGGTTTTGCCTGTCTATAAACTGGCGGAAAGCCGTCCACCAGTTGACATTGGTAATGTTAGCACCAAAGTAACCCAAAAACTCCCCGGTCCCGGTAGCAAGCTGTATGACGCCGTTGGTATTGCCCTGGCTTGCTATATACAGGTTGCCACGGCGGTCAACCACTACTTTTTGCGGCATAAACGGTGCATACCGGCCAAAAAGCGGGTGGTGAGGCCGGGTGTATGTGTCTATTAACTCACCGGTTTCGTCAAACACAAAAACCGTCTGAGCCGTGGTGTCCGCTACGTAAATAAGGCCCTCGTCGGTCCTAAACACGCCCTGTGGGGATTGCAGATACCCATAGCCTATGGTCTTGACCCATTCGCCCATTTGGGTGGCAACCAGTATCCGGCTGTTACCCGTGTCCGCGATATACAACAACCCATCTGACCCAAGGCGGATATCCTGTGGGTGAGACATTGTATATGGGCCTATCCGCGATATGGTGATATACGGCTCGTAAGCGGTTTGGGTAAGCACATACTGGTCACCAGACCGTGTAAAAGTCTGGTACGGCACAGTGGCATACACCGGCAAGAACGCCTTTACCAATAGTATCAAAACCAAAAACAAGGCCGCTAATATTTTACGCATGTCCCCACCTCCCCTACTTAAGCCCAGAGTGGGCCATTGTATTCATGACCCGGCTTTGCATTACAATAAACAGCAGCAAGTTAGGCACAAACATGATAAGCGATGCCGCTGCCGCCATCCCCTGCCCTGCTATACCACCAGCGGCGGCAAGGGTACTCATATAAAACGGTAATGTCCGTATGCTTTCTGAAGTTGTAAATAGTGCACTGGTTTCGATATTGTTCCACACCATCTGGAAGGACAATATAGCCCCCGTGGCCAACGCGGGCCGTACCATGGGTATCATTATCCCAAGGTAAATACGCCAAGCCCCCGCACCGTCTACTGTTGCGGCCTCTATCAAAGAATCGGGCACCTGGTCCATAAACTGCTTAATAAGAAAGACAATAACAGGTGTAGCAACTATGGGCAAAATATGCGCGAAATAAGTGTTTTCGATACCTATGGCTGCCACGGTCATATATCTTGGTATCTGAAGCGCTACAGGCACAAACATCAGCGCCAAATTATTTATGGTAAACAGCGCAATCTTCCCGCGAAAATGCATCTTAGACAGCGCAAACCCGGCCATAGATGCCGTAACAACAGTGCTAAACACAACTGCCAAAGTCACAACCACAGAGTTAAATACATACCGCGAAACCGGCACCGTAGCCCCCGCAGCCACACGAAACAGCGCATTAAAGTTTTCCATTGTTGGCCGATATACAAGAAACCGCGGCGGGAACATAAACAGCTCATCCATAGGCTTAAACGCATGGAATATAATAAACACAATGGGTGCCGCCATAAAAATGGCCAACGGAATCAAGTATAAGTACAGCGGTATCTGGTTTTTCGCAAAACCCTTAGGATTCGTTTTAGTCATGTTAACACCTCATCCAGGAACTCTATATTCATCGCAAGCAGTGAAAAATGGCTACGCCATTTTCCACGTTAACACCTCATCCAGGAACTCTATATTCATCGCAAGCAGTGAAATGCCTAATCATCTTTAAACAACTTGCGGCTGGTGGCAGAAAACCCATAAATAATGCCAAGCAGCACCACAGAAACCGCCGAGGCAAATCCCATCTCAAATCGTATAAAGCCGTAATCTTCTATATGGTTTACCATCAACTGCGCGGCGTAATGCGGCGTTGGGTTGCTTAGTGTAAGCACAACGCCAATAGTCCCGGCCTGGAAGGCACCAACTATACTCATGACCGCAGCAAACAACATCTGGGGCTTCATAGACGGTATAGTCACATAAAATACTTCCTGTAGCCTAGATTTTACCCCGTCTATACTGGCGGCTTCATACAACTCGGGGTTAACATTAAGCACCCCGGCAAGCATGGCAAGGAAGCCAACACCCATACTGCTCCAAAGCGCAACAACTATAACAATAGGCATTATGAATGTTGCGTTTGCCAAGAAATTAATAGGGTCTGTGATAAACCCCCAGTTAAGCAAAAAAGCATTAAGATGACCTTGCGGGTTGCCTAAAAATATAATGCGCCACACAACCCCAATAGCAACACCGGTCGTCAAAGACGGCGAAAACATTAGTAGCGCCATAACAGTCCGCGGCCCCTTAGAAAGCTGCGAGAGGGACCATGCAACAAAAAACGCCAATGCAAAGCCGCCCGGCCCCACAATCATAGAGAATATAATCGTGTTGGGCAGTACATGCTGCAAAAATATTAAGTCTTGGGTAAACAAGTTTACATAGTTAAGTAACCCCACAAACTGCGGCCGCTGTATAGCGTCAAAGTTTGTAAAAGACAGGCCAACAGCTATAGCAACCGGCACAACAATAAAAACAAAAAACAATATCAAGTAGGGAGCCAAGAACAGATACGGCGAGCCTTTTCTATACATATCCTCAATCCTCCCATATTACGCTGGCATTGGGCGTTACAAAGGGGCGTACTTCTTCGCCGCCGCGTGTAAACCCAAACTCCTCCAGCTTACGTTCAACTTCACGGTCTATTCGTATGACGGCAATGTCCATTGCGCGCCGTGGGTTCATCCCGTTTATTACTACAGCGTTAAAGGCATTAGAAAGCTCACGCTCTACCATGTATGTGCCGGGCACCCATGGCACCTCTACCATATATTGTGTTTGGCGAAGTATTACTTCCCTATGCTCGCCAGGGATGGGCAGTTGTGTGAAGGCAGATGTGTTTGCAGAGTTCCACAAGAATGTCGTCCCGTACAGCGCAACCAAGCTTGTGGCGTAGTTGCCTTGCACATCGTCACTACTCCACCAATCCAAGAACCTCCAAGCTTCGGCCTGTCTATCACTGCAAGCAAATATAATACTGGAGGTATCGCCGCCGGTGGTGTACCTGCTTACAGTCCCGTCTGGCTGTACAAGCCCCGGAAATGGTGCAATACCCCATAGTCCTTCCAGCTCCGGCGCGGCGTTCATTAGCAGGTTGTACGTGCCCACATCTGCAATACCAATAGGCAGAGTGCCCGTCCTAAACTCCTGATAAAAACCAGGGAAAGGTACTTCTATGGGCATATTAAACACCGTAAACAAGTCCGTCATAAACGTAAACCCTTCAAGGCTGGCTTCGGAATCTAGCATAGACGGGCCTATCGTATCCCCAAAAAAGCCGCCGCCTCTTTGCAATATAAGTGGCATTGTCCCAGGAAATACACGCATAGCAGGCATACCGGCCGTTGGGAAAAAGAAGTTCATGCTCCGGCGCTGCAACTCGGGCAAGATGGCAATTACCTCGTCCATGTTGTCCGGCACAGGTATCCCAAGCTGCTCAAAAATATCCCGCCTGTAAAACATTACCCAAAAGTTAATAGTCTCGGGCAGTGCGTACACGCCGCCTTCCACTATCCCCGGCACAAACAACCCTTCCGGGAAACGGGTTGCTACATCTCTAAAATTATCAAACTGGCGCAAATCCGCAAGGGCGCCGCGTATATTCAAATATGAAGGCATTACATAGTGCACACTTAGTCCAACATCCGGCGCGTTGCCGGCAGCCGCGGCAAGTGCAAAACGGTTCATCTCCGGCATTATAGATATGTCTACTTGGATGCCGGTAGCCGGTGTAAACTCCGCGTCTACCATCTGCTGTGCAAGCTCCACAAACGGGCGCGGGCGGGCCATCCACACCTGAAGTACTTCGTCATTACTACGCCCGGCTTCAAACTCCCTGCGCGTAAAAGACAAAAAGAAACGGCGGATAGACTCAACAACACGTGTAAACAGCCCCGGGCGGGAAGGAAGCTCCGCGTCTGCCTGGAAAATAACAATACGGTCTATGCTTACGCTGTTATTGTCCATATCTTGTAAGACTTGTGCCAAGAAGCGTGTAACGCTATATGGCGCACCAGAAAGTTCATTTAAGCGGCGCGGCAAATCATGAGGCCGCTCTGCCAAAGACTCTAGGGAGGACTTGGCCACGCCCAACCCAGCAAATACAGATGATACACGCCCGTTGCTGTATCCCAGCGTTATATCCAGGGCGCGGTCGGCCATATCTGCCCAGCTATTCAACGTACCGCCCACATCCGGAAGGAACTCTTCAAGGCGGAAGTTTCTATGCCTGTCTGGTGACGCACCGCCGGTAAGGCGTGTGATTTCGGTTCTATAATCAGTTATTTCTCTTAGCATGGTGTCAACCAGTGCGTATACTTCACTTAGCGGCTCTATTTGGATAATAACGCTTACGGTATGTGTGCCCTGTTCAAACCAAAACGTCTGGTTTGCGCCGCTTGGAGCCGGTACTGTCATAGTCGTGAAAGTGCTGGAGTGTTGCAACTGTACTGCCCTAGCTGCCTGGGTTGGCACTTCCCCGTTGACCAAGATGTCAATAAATACAGGAAAGTCCGTTTTCGCGGACTGGCGGTACATAAAGCCAATGTAGTACCAACCGCTTGCAGGGATTTCTACCTGCCAGTCCACCCTGTCGCCAGGGCGCGTAAAAGAGCCGCCACCCATAAGGTTAAGGAGGCGGCGCTCTGCAGAGTATGGGTACAACACAGGGGTATACTCCCCAGCAGCACGTATAGAAGCTGAGTTAGCAGAAAAAAAATCCTGCCCGCCAATTACCGCAATATTGGTACCGGCAGCGTTTGCGGGCGTATATGCAGGTATCACTCTTGGTAAACGCAGGACTACATCATAGATGCTTAGATATCCATCGTTAGAGCGGAAGTTTAATGTATAAGTATTGGCCGTAAATTCGAATGTCAGCGGAAGGGACCTCATATGAGCAGAGTCTTGAAGGGGCTTGGATATGATACCATCATAAGCCGTGGGCATTGCCGGGATTTGATTATCATACCGGTCAACATTGGGCTCGCTTCGTATCCACAAAGACTCAAAATTAAGCCTACGCATCTCTGGCATGGTAACCTCACCGTTAATGGTAAGGGTAGCCTCTGTCGCGCGCATTTGCCGTGGGTCGGTCCTGTAATACACCCAAATTTCATATTCGCCAGTAGCAGGGGCGGTAACAGTAAACTCTACATACTCACCAGATGTGATACTGTTACCAGACATATAAAGTAAGCGTGTACGGTCACTGTCTGCATATACCAGCACCCCAAAAGCCAAAACTACTATGCAAAGCAGCAACCCTGCAACAAACTTTTTCATCTTACAACCTCCCGACCCAACACAAATATCTCGGACATACGCACAGGGATATTGTCCCTATTCGGATATATAGTAACAGTAACATAATCGGTCTTACGCGGCTCAAATGCCGCAATCGCTGCCGCGCCTGGGGTTGGTGGGGACTCTATAACATCTTCCATACCCGCACCACCTACAGACTCTACTCGCACTTGTATAGGTGCCGCACCCAGCCCCACACCGGGGAAGGCCATAATCGCGGTTACGTATATAGGTGCATCCCACCTCAATGTGATGGTTTGTGGGCCTCTATCATCGCTTACCCAGTCCCTATCCGGGGCCCCAGGGTCAAACCCTATAGCGCCGTCTGTCAGCAAGTGCTCTAGGTGTCGTGCACTACTGGCTTCTACTGTGGCTTCCATAGCCATATTGCGGAAGCCGTCCTCTGTAGAAGGCATTGGCATTTGGCTGGCACTTGGCCCATTTATGAAAAGCGTACCGTCATCCCTAAAGCCCATGCGGTCTATTTGCATTTGGCGGTTGCCGCTTGGGCTTAGCACGTTGGTGTGGGTGTGATATACCGCAAACATCTCCCGCCCGTCCCGGGAGCGCACCACGCTATGGTGCCCAGGGCCAGAAACATGCGCCCAACCAGGGTGGGCACGCAATATTGGGTTATTTTCGGATTTTACAAATGGCCCAAGCGGGCTGTCAGATACCGCATAGCCAACGCCATACTCCCTACTGGCAAAATAGTTTGCAGAATACATAAGGTAATACAACCCACCGTGTTTTATCACCCAAGGGCCTTCGTTCCAGCGCCATGTACCGTGCGCTTCCCATGGTTGGGTCGGGCGTATTAGGAAGGTTGGTTCGCCCACCACACTCAACAAATCATCTGCAAGTTGTACTACATAAATATGACTTTCATGGATACCATCTACCACGTTTTCGGAACAATCACGCGCAAAGTACAAATACACAGTCCCACAATCGTCTATAAACGGGTGGCCATCTATAGCCGCCCAACCAAAGTCAAAAAGAGGTTCCCCCAACGCGTCTACAAAAGGCCCAACCGGGCTATCACTTACCGCCACACCCTTGCGAAGGGTAGCGCCCACACGCCACCGGGCAGAAAAGAACATATAATACCGCCCATTGTGGAAGATTACCTCCGGCGCCCAAAAGTCCCCAATACCCCAGTGAAAACTGTCTGGCTGGAACACAACGCCCAAACGCGTCCAGTTAACCATGTCCGGTGAGCGCCAGCCCGTGAAGCTTCCCCCACCAGATGTAGCATACATATAGTAATGTCCGTCACCGGACAACAATACAAAAGGGTCGCCTATTTGGGTGATGCCCATAGGATTAGTATAAAACAAGGCAGAAGCCTCCCGTCCGGTTAGCATTATCAGGGGTTCGCGGGGTTCCCTGGCGGGTTGGTTAGCGCAAGCGCTTATAAACAATGCAATAATCACGCCGGTAACAGCGGCTATGCACAGCCTTTTCATGAGGTTTACCGTGGGTGCGCATTCAATACGCGTATCTTTGCCAAGTCACACTTAGGGGTACGGTCATATGTCAAAAGCCCGTTAATTTCCTGCTCTACATCTGTAAGCTGGGTATAGCAAAAACCATGTAGGGTATCAGATGCAAATATCGCGTCCATTACGCGTGCATAATCTTCCAAAAGTTGTTCTTCTGATTGCGCAGTGGTATAGCCCCAACCGGCAGTACCATCTACCTTGTATGCAATGCCGCCGTATTCTGTTAACAAGATAGGCTCGCCTTCATATTCAAACCCACCTACAAGCAACTCACGTGCGGCAGCCCTTGATTTTAGCAGGTTTTCTAATGTTGAAAGGTCTTTTTTGTATCTGGCATATTTGGCTGTCTCGTCTTTGTGGCCGTGGTTGTAGTTGTGTAGGGCCAAGATATCTGTTTTTGTCATTTCCCAACCATCGTTGGAGATTACAAGCCTGGTAGGGTCTAGAGACTTTACAAGATAGTACAGCCCCAGGGTATGGTCTTGCTCTTGCTTGCTAAAGCGCACATTGGGCACACCCCAGCTTTCGTTAATAGGTACCCATGTCACTATGCATGGGTGGTTATAATCCCGCTTAATAATCTCTATCCATTCCTTGTAAAGGCGTGCGGCGGCAGTCTCGCTAAAGCATGGGGATGCAGCACACTCGCCCCACACAAGAAAGCCCATTTTATCTGCCCAGTATAGGAAGCGCGGGTCTTCTACTTTTTGGTGTTTACGGCAACCGTTGAAGCCCATTTCTTTTGCAAGTTGTATGTCTTTTTTCAAATCCTCGTCGCTTGGGGCAGTTAGCAGCCCTTCTGGCCAGTAGCCTTGGTCAAGTACTAATTTCTGATAATATGGCCTGTTGTTTAAGTAGACTTTTCCGTTTTCTGTGTGGACTTTGCGCAGTCCAAAGTAGCTTTTAACATGATCTTGCGAAGTAGGCGTTTGAAGGGATAAATCTACATCAAACAAGTTAGGATGCTCCGGTGACCAGGCCATCCCACCATGGTGGAATGCAGTGCGGAAGATCTTCTTATTAAACAGGTCAAACTCTAGCCTTATATGCGACTCATTAACGGTATAGCTATTTTTAACTACGAGTTCGCCTTTGTACTTGATTTCTGTAACAAAATCTGCGTTTTTGTAGTCACCTGCAACCACGGCTTCTACTACAACTGTACCCTTATCTATGTCTGAGGTGAAACGCACATCCTCGATATGAGTTTTTTCCACCGCTTCCAGCCACACGGTCTGCCATATACCTGTGGTTGGGGTATACCATATACCTGCAGATTTTTCTTCCCAAAATTGTTTGCCTCTTGGGATGGTTTCGTCTTTTAATGGGTCATACACGCGCAGGGTTAGTGACTGCTCACCCTTGGCAGCCAAGTATGGGGTAATATCAAAGCAAAATGCAGTATGTCCACCTTCGTGGGTGCCTACCATTGTGCCGTTTATATACACCCACGCCTGATAGTCTACTGCGCCAAAGTGCAAAATAATCTGTTTACCGGCCATCTCACTTGGGATGTTAAACTTGCGATGATACCAGCACCAATCGGATATATCTTTGCATTCTACTTGGCTAAGCTTGGCCTGATACGCAAAAGGGACTTGTATTTTCTCGGGCAAATTAGGATTATCAAACCATTTTTCGCTCATACCAATATTGGACTTATCCAACGAAAAATCCCACTCACCATTAAGATTTAACCATAAGTCGCGGACAAATTGTGGACGTGGGTACTCTGGCCTATACATGTTGCTCATATGTATTACCACCTTTGGCATAGTATTTTGGTCATTTTTCGCAGTATACTGTGGGGTAATGCGATAGTAAAGTGTTCTATGACAGAAAAGGTGGACTAATCCAAGATTATTACGTAATAATGGTCAAAATTGCTTGCGGCTTTTTTTGTTATAGATAGAATACACAAAGGGAAGATGCGTGCGCACATATAACATGTGGATTTTGGCTGTATTAAGGTTTATAGCACTATTGTTTACCCATAATGAGCAGATTGGATTATAAAATGAAAAAGATATTAATGTTTGCTGTTCCTTCTATTATATTAGTAGCTTTGGCTGTATTGGCGTTAATACAATTTAGAAGTGGCAATGAATCGCATATGCGTGGTGAGGTTGTACTGGATGAAAGCATTGCCCCGCCAGTATTTTCACATGAGTCTGGGTTTTACCAAGACGAATTTTTCCTGACACTTAGCGGGGCCGGTGCAAACCAGACTATCCGCTTTACCTTAGATGGCAGCGAGCCTACGGCCAACTCCCCGGCATTTACAAGGCCTATCCGTATATACTCACCTACCCCCACGCGCTACAACAACCCCATGACCTTGGGCGTACGTCCTGGCCCGGCACCAAGGATGTACTACAACGGCATGGTAGTCAGGGCCAGGATATTTGACGGCTACAGCGCGGCCTCGCATGTCACAACCCAATCCTTTTTTGTGGAAAGGGATGTAGACGGCCGGTCGCGGGGCGATTTTAATATGCGAGTGGTGTCTATATCCATCCAACCAGAATATTTTGCCGGCAGCGCTGGCATGTACCAAAACTTTAATATGGATATAAGGCACATATCTTATGTAGAGGTATTTTACCCGGACGGGTCACCGCTTCTTTCCCAAAACGCAGAGCTACGTGTAGCTGGCAACTGGTCACGCCGCGAAATGAAAAAGTCCCTACGCCTCAATTTTAACCGTGGCGGCGGCGTTGTAGATAACATTGACCTTATCCCCGACACAAGACAGGGCTTTCACGCACCACTTGAACCGGTAAGCATGTTTAGGCATGTGACGCTACGCACAGCTGACTTGCATGTAACCACAATCCGCGAAGCCCTAGCAGACAGGATATCCGAGCCCTTGCGCCTAGACAATCAAAATGCAATCCCAGCGGCAGTGTTTATAAACGGCGAATTTTGGGGCATTTACTGCTTGCGCGAGCACAGGAGTAGCCGTACCTTTATTGCGGCGCGCTACCCAGGCATAAGCGAAAACTCCGTTACGATTTTAGACTTTGCATGGAACACAAGAAACTCTGGCGACCATAGCAACTGCAACAGCCGAGCATGCCAACACTTTGCCAATACCCCGGAGCAGATATATCCGCTCAACCCTTGTTTGGAAGGCACACATGAACCTGACGGCCCTTTTGGCCCATGGCTGGACGCACTTGGCCGCCTTCCCAGGCAGCACCCTATATTTAGGGCTGGGCTTTCCGAAGGCCAAGACCATGGGTTAGCAAATAGGTCATGGATGCGGATGTACAACGCCGTAACCGGTGGACGTGTATATTGCGATAGTTGCATGAACGCCACAATAATGCCGCGAAATTGCGACCAATGCCGCTATGGGCTACAAATGTCATATCAGGCGGATTTTGATGCAGCAATGGAGTTTGCATGTTTTGACAATCTTATAGACAATTTTATTGTGTATTACCACTTCGACAATTGGGATTGGCCTGGCAATAACAAAGTCGCCTGGCAAACAAACACTGTTTACCCTGGTATCACCGGCGGGGATGGTAAGTGGCGCTTTATTGTCCACGACTTTGACAATGCATTCTGGCAGCCAAGGCGCAACATGATGAATGTTTTCACCACCCCAGGCACCAACCACGGCGCAGGGACAGGGGGCGTACCCTCTACCAGGGTACCGTATTATCACGACAACCAACCTATATGGGCCGTAACATTTTGGCGCAACCTCATGGAAAACAAAAGTTTTAGAAACACATTAGCCGCCAGATACGCCACATACAACGGGACAGTCTTCGCGCCAGCCAGGGTAAACCATCTTGTTAACCAACTAGTAGCGGAGCGCGAAGCGGACATAGGAAGTGACTTTTACCGCTGGAATATGCACGGCGGCAGTGTAACAGGAAGTGTTGACAACTGGCGGCGCGCAGTTAATCATCTACGGTACTTTGGCCGCGAACGCGGCGGCTATGGTCTAGAGCACATGCGGCTGTACTTTAACCGTACAGACAGGCCCAACCTAGGGCTTGACTTACCCAGTGCGCTGCTAAATATACGCTGGCGAACAGATACCACCATGGGCTTTTTTGATATAGCTGGTGCACAAATAAGGCCCGACTTATTCGAACGAGATGGAGCTTTCACTTTTGACATTAACAACTTCCATGGCAACTATATCTGGGGGCTGCCCATAGAGGTCACGGCTCGGCCATTAGAAGGGTATAGGTTTTCACACTTCGAAGTGACAGGGGTAATAGAAATGACAGCTACCCAAAACCCAATGGTCATTGATGTCTCGGGAATTGCGCCACCATCCGGTATAAGCGGCATGGTAGTGGTAGCGGTGTTTGAAGCAGATTAGACAAGTAGTCCCCCTGTGAATAGCCACAGGGGGCTTTTTATGTTATAAATTACAAGATAAAATTACACGATTGCGAGGGATTCCATGATTAATTTAGACAATTATTTAACAGAATGGACAGAAAAAATACGCCATACCATAGGAAGTGAAAAAGTGTTACTAGCCACATCAGGCGGGGTTGATTCGTCTGTATGTGCGGCACTGCTTTCTAAAGCTGTACCCGGGCAATTGATATGTGTTTTTGTAGACCATGGCTTTATGCGCCTCAACGAAAGCAACGAAGTAGAGGCAGCGTTTTCGGACAAACCAGTGCACTTTATCCGCATAAACGGCGAAGACCGCTTCCTAGCAAAAATAAAAGGCGTGGCTGACCCAGAAACCAAACGCAAGCTCATTGGCGAAGAATTTATACACGTATTTGAAGAAGAAGCAAAAAAACTAGGGCATATACCCTTTCTGGCCCAGGGCACAATTAGCCTTGACATAGTCGAGTCCAAAAACATAAAAGGCGCCACAATAAAAAGCCACCACAACGTAGGCGGCCTGCCAGAACTTATGGATTTTACAGGCATAATAGAGCCACTTTCGGGGCTCAACAAAGCCCAAGTGCGAGCACTTGGCCAAAAACTGGGACTACCCACAGCATTTGTAAACCGCCAACCTTTCCCAGGTCCAGGGCTGGCCATACGAGTCATTGGCGAAGTAACGAAAGCAAAGCTTGACACCTTACGCCACGCCGATGCCATACTACGCGAAGAAATTGATACCTTAGACAAAAAACCAGACCAATATTTTGCTGTGCTTACAGATACTTGCGCTGTTGGTGTAAAAGATGATACACGAACCTATGACCCAGTTATCGCCATAAGAGCGGTTAGTACTGTGGACTATATGCACTGCGAATATACCCCGTTACCACATGAACTGCTAGGGCGCATTTCTCGTAGGATTACCGGGGAAATATCTTGTGTTAGTAGGGTTGTTTTTGATGTTACTTCTAAACCGCCTTCTACTATTGAGTGGGAGTAAACAAACCTAAGTAAAGAATGTTGATTTTACTGGGTTTGTAGCCTGTCGATAACTGCCGTGGCAACAATTTGGCAACATTGCTTATAAATCCATATGAAAGAGCTAACTGGTTTTGAATGCCGGTTAGCTCTTTTTTTGTTGTTATTCTTATTTTTGTACTATGGGTTCAATGGCTGCGCCGGAAACGGGGAGCAGGGAAAACCACCCTACACCCCGTTTCCGCTCCGCTCATTGTATCCATAGAACCGCTTACGCTAGTTTGCGGCGGTCGGTAGCTATTAAAACCGTGGGCGTTGCCCACACCCAGCTTCATCCAAAGAGCGGAATGAATTGACACAAGATAACTTTTATGCATAATATATATCTATGAGGGGATTATATGCATGACATTTATTTTTACGAAGATAAAGACGGTAACAGCCCAGTATTTGAATATATAGAAGCCTTGTCGAAACGCACGGACAAGGACGGTCGTATAAACCTTGCAAAAATCCAAGACTATATGAGGGTATTGCGTGAGTACGGCAAATCAGCCGGAGAGCCTTACATGAAGCATTTGGACGACGATATATGGGAACTTAGGCCAATAAGAGGAAGAATATTTTTTGCTAGTTGGCTAGGAAACGATTTTATATTACTTCACCATTTCCAGTTTATGAAAACCAATAAAACGCCGAAAAGTGAAATAGAAAAGGCAAAGCGAAACCTATATGACATTAGGGAAAGGAGCGGACAACAATGAAAAAATGGAGTGACGTTGAAAAGGAACTTTTCACCGCCGAAGAAATAAGAGAGAGCAGGTTAAGAGTAGCAATAATCGGAGAGCTTATAAAAGCACGAAATGAACAAAAAATATCACAGCGGGAACTTGAACAACTAAGCGGGGTTAAGCAACCCGTGATTTCCCGTATGGAAGCAGGGGAAACTAGTCCGCAACTTGATACTATTTTGAGGGTATTAGCACCTTTAGGGAAAACTCTCTATGTCGGAGATTTACAAGAAGCGTAAAACACGGGAGTTATAATGATAGAGACAACCAGAGAGCAGGTGGAGTTATGCAAGCAGTAAAAGCATATTACAACGGTGACACATTTACACCCTTTAAGCCAGTTAAAATCCCAAAAGGGAGTCATGCGATTGTTACAATACTTGACTTTCCAATTAACGACGCTTCCAATCATAGCGAACTTGATGATGTGAGCATCAGACAAATTGAGGCAATGCGCCAGTTCATTACAGAGAGCGATAATTGCAATGAACCAATCCCCGA
Source organism: Defluviitaleaceae bacterium (assembly GCA_009785605.1). Classification (GTDB taxonomy): domain Bacteria; phylum Bacillota; class Clostridia; order Lachnospirales; family WQUN01; genus WRAN01. The sequence goes on from WQVY01000033.1 coordinate 24,827, forward strand.
ATTTGAACGCATAAAACTTCGCGAGGTTGAGATATGATATATGCGCTAGATACAAACATTATTTCCTTCATCATAAAGGGGAATGAGGCTGTGCGAGAGCGATATTTCGATGTGGTTTCTAAAGGAGTATACTGCGTTATTCCTTTAATGGTGTATTATGAGGTTAAGCGTGGGTTAAAGGCTAATAATGCAGGGAATAGACTGCGCTCGTTTGAGAATATTTGCTCAGCACTTGGAATCATTAACCTCACATCGGAAGATATGGATGTTGCCGCAAATATTTATGCCGAACGTAAAGCAGTAGGCAGATTAGTTGATGACGGGGATTTGCTTATAGCGGCTCAATGCATAAACAATGGCTATATTCTTGTTACAAATAATGCAAAACATTTTCATGATATATTTGGGCTTGAAATTATTGACTGGACACAATAGCCTATACTTCTCACAACCATGATTGCTGGACTTTCCGTGAAACTCACCAAGGAACTGATAAATGGCTTTTATGTAATTGTCGAAGCTAAGGGAGGTTTTTTTGTGGCTACAATAGTAACGGTGACAAATTGTCTGGCGGGTGCGGGCGTTTGCGGGGGTTGCGCAGCAATAGTACGCTTTTGTGGAAGTGATTGATTTGTAGGGTTAAACGCCTTGAGGTTCAAATCCTCAAACCCCCGTTTATTTTATTGATAACAAAAAATCATCAAACGACGACTAAATGGAATAATAGGTACTCATAACACATTAAAACAACCAAATACTAATCTAATATGCTTAGTATTTATATTGGCTGGCCGAGTGAGAATGATAATACGAATAAAATGAATAATCCAACAAAATGCCTATAATAGAGAGGATATGCGTGATGCAAAATGTTAATTTAGCAATCCCCAATGATGTGATGTATGAAGTTAAAGCATTGCCGAGGCAAGATGCAGGAACAAACGAAAAAATTCAAACATATTTAGCTATTGGATTATTTGTTTCAAAAGCAGTTAGTTTGGCTAAGGCCGCAGAGTTGGCAGGACAAACCCTGCTGGAATTCATGGGAATTCTTAAATTTCTTGGAATTCCTGCTGTTATGTATACAGAAGAAATGCTGGAAGACGACATTGCATTTGCAGATAGGGTGTTGTAAATGGAGATTGTAATAAATTCCAGTCCGCTTATATTTCTCGAAGGCATCGGAAGGTTGGCCACACTTAATAACTTATTCTCGAAAGTGCATATTCCCTGCGCCGTGCTAGATGAAGTAAAGGGTCTAAATCTAAACCATATATCATATTCACAGATATATATTACAAACAAGCAATTAGCAATGGGTTTGCTCGGAGGTTTACATCTCGGTGAAGTAGAGGTTATGGTTGGCGCTATAGAAAATAGCGTTCAGAATGTTG